>NZ_JAJEPR010000011.1:0-102787 GCF_020686945.1 Fusicatenibacter faecihominis
TATGATGAGAAATGGCAGAATGCCCGTCAGAAAGTAAAGGTTACGGTTCTGAAGAAAGAAAAAGATACAGAACGTGTCCTTGCAGGTGGTGTCTACGGTCTTTATACCAGTGAAAATATCAAAAATGCAAAGGGCGAGGTACTCCTTGAGAAAGACAGTCTGATTGAGCAGCGAGTAACGGATGAAAAAGGACAGATCACTTTTACGGCAGATCTTCCAGTAGATGGAAAATACTATGTGAAAGAAATCTTTGCGCCGGACGGATTTGTTACAACAGATGAAGTACAGGAATTTACCTTTGAATATGCCGGAGCAGACCAGGCAGAAGTAAGCTACGACTTTACTTTTGAAAATCAGCCGACCACAGTGGAACTGACAAAAACAGACCTGACAACAGGCAAAGAACTTCCAGGTGCACACCTGAAAGTAACGGATTCAGATGGCAATACAGTAGATGAATGGACTTCTACGGAAGAATCCCATGCCATCAAAGAACTGGTTGTTGGTAAGGAATACACCATGACAGAGACAAAACCGGCAGATGGATATGTCACTGCAGAAAGTATTATTTTCACAGTAGAGAATACAGCAGAGGTTCAGAAGCATGAGATGAAAGATGATGTGACAAAAGTACAGATCAGTAAGACGGATATCACAGGAGAAACAGAGATTCCGGGTGCGAAACTGACGATTCTCGATAAGGATGATCAGGTAGTAGAGAGCTGGACTTCCACAGAGGAAGCACACTATATCGAAAAACTGCCAATCGGTAAATATACCTTACGTGAAGAGCAGGCACCGAAAGGATATCTTCTGACATCGGATGTTACTTTTGAAGTAAAGGATACTGGAGAAGTCCAGAAAGTGGCTATGAAAGATGATACTGCCAAGGGAAAAGTGATTCTCAATAAGACAGATAAATCGTCAGGAGAACCACTGAAAGGGGTAGAATTTGAACTCCGTGACAGCAAAGGAAAGGTTCTGGAAACCTTAAAGACAGACGCTGCCGGTCATGCAGAAAGTAAGCTGTATGAGATTGCCACATTTAAGAACGGCAAATATGATACAGCGATCAAGTATTATCTGGTGGAAACAAAAACACTGGATGGATACACACTGGATCAGACCAAGCATGAAGTGACATTTGCTTATGTGAATGACAGTACACCAGTCGTGGAAGTTACTTTCAATCTAACAAATGAGAAACCGGAAGTTCCAGAAACACCGAACACACCGGATACACCACAGTCCCATGAAGAGACAAAGGTATCAAATGCACCAAAAACAGGTGACAGCACGAATATCTGGCTGCCAATTCTGCTTCTGGTGATCTCCACAGGAGGTATGGCAGGACTTTATATCAGAAAAAAGAAAAACAGAAAATAGTAAAGTAATTAATTTGCAGTAAAGGGGGCCCTGAATCAGGGCTCCCTTTTCAATACAACTAATGAAAGAAAGGAACAGAAAACTATGATGAAAACAATGGAAAAAAGACAGGAAGCAAAAAAGAACCAGGAGAAAACTTTAAAGAGAATGATGGCTTATCAGAAAAAAGCTGAGCAGATGATCAGCAGAAAAAGAATGAACCATCACATGATCAGAAAGGGGTAATAACGTATGATTAGCTCCTATTAGGAAAACACACTGTCAAAGGGGTATGTAGCGGGGGTTAGCCCGCTACTGCGGGTTTTGTGGTGTTGATTTCAATGTATTCTGCTATGCGTCTAAATTCATCCGCAAACTTAAATCTCACACTAATGTTTCCATTCTCATAAACCTTGATATGGTCGATCAGCTCAACGAGAAGTTCCCGGGAAAGCTGGTCGATATTTTGATGTTTTGTAAAGGCCACCAATGCGGGATGCTCACTCTTTACACCGTTTGCCAGTTCCGCCCGTTCAGCGTTCAGCCGGGCCAGAACATCCGTAAGAGCGATGGTCTGTCGTTCATAATCGGCTTTCATATCCCGGTAGTCCTGCTGGGTAATTTCCCCGTCTTTCCAGTCCTGATAAAGGGACTGCTTGTAGCGGCTGATTTTTGCCAGTTCCCGCTCTTTCGCAGCAATCAGTTCTTCCAAACGGATGGACTGGCTCTTTTTGACCGGGGCGGTGTTAATGCGGGCAATCATTTCCGAGTATGAAACAGCCAGATGGATTTGCTGTTGTACCGCAAAGAGGACAGCGGCCTCCAGACGGTTATGCTTGATTGAGTGCATTGTGCAGGCTGTCCGGGAGCGGTTCTTGTAGGTGGAGCAGGCATAGTACACATTATTGTTGTTGCCCACGCTCCGGGTAATTGCCCGCCCGCAGTCAGCACATTTCAGAAAACCGCTGAACAGGTGGACTTCCCGGCCTTTTGGAGAAGTACGGGTATCCCGCTGTAAAAGGGCCTGTACCTTATCAAAGGTTTCATAATCAATGATTGCCTCATGCGTACCAGCTACTTCCACCCATTCTTCACGGGGAACGCTTTCAACCTCGTGTACCTTATAGCTTTTTACCCGACTGCGGCCCTGTGCCAAATCCCCGGTATAGGTGGGGTTCGTCAGAATGGAGTGGATCATGCGGGCTCCCCACATAGGATCGTCATATCCTCTTGTTGAAACGGGTATGCCCTTTTGCAGTTTATAAGCCGAGGGGCTGGGTACGCCGTGTTCATTCAGATACAAAGCGATGGCCCGTTTCGATGTCCCTTTTAGGAACAAAGAGAAAATAAGTTTGACGATTTCAGCGGCATCGGGATCGATGATCAACTGGTGTTTGTCCTTTGGGTGCTTCACATATCCATAAGGAGCAAATGCGCCGATGTACTGCCCGTTGCGCCGCTTATAGTCAAATACCTGGCGAATTTTCTTTGAGGTCTGATAGCAGTATTGATCGTTCATCACATTTGTAATCGGGACGATAATACTGGAAACGCTGTCCGGGTTGAGATAGCTGTCCACATTTTCAGCAAGACTGATGAAGCGAACGCCCATCTGAACAAACAGGTTATCAATCAGACTTCCCGCATCACTGTAATTTCTTGCAAAACGGGAAAGGTCTTTTACTACCACGCAGTTTATTTTCCCGCTCATTACATCGGAAAGGAGCCGCTGGAAATTCTCCCGGTTGGCGTCCGTTCCTGTGTGTCCATCGTCTACATATTCGGAAACACTTTCAAATTCTCCGATATGCTTCTGGTAAAAGTCATTGAGCAGATCACGCTGGTTGATGACGCTGTTGCTGTCGTCCTTTCCCTTTTTCAAGTCCTCCTTGGAAAGCCGGATATATTCGCCCAGCCGCCAGCGGCGGACGGTATAAGAGGGAGAGAAACTCTGTTGCAATCCTCTGTTTTTTGCTCGTGCCATTGTTCCTCCTTCCCTATCACATTACATCTATATTATACCTCTGCCCGGGCGGGACAACAAGGATGCCTCCGCCTCGGGACACTTTGTCTCGAAGTAGAAAGGGGCCATAACCGAAGTTACAGCCCGCTTTTTTGCCGGAGCAGAAAGTCCGTCAGCGTGTCCTGCAAGGACGGCCCGCTTTCCGCAAATTCAATTTTTACACCGATCCCGCCGATGCAAAAGCAGTATGGATTTTCTACCGCCTGCAAAAACAGAGCGATCCGCTCCTCCCGGGGGAGAGAGGTGTCAAAGGCCATGCCGCTCACATCCGGCAGGGACTCAGGAGCCACTGCGCCGATGTCAACGCTTTTCATTTGTTCCAGTTCCTTTGCCGTTAATCTCACGGTAAAACCTCCTTATCAAAAATAGGATACGCTTCCCGCATATTGTGGGGAAACGCAAGAGGGCAGCACCCAAACGATGCTGCCCTCTTGCCTCACTCCACCTTGGGACACAATGTCTCGAAGTCAGAAAAGGCTTTTTTGATAGTGGGCCTCGGCCTCCTCCAGAGAAACAAAGTCAAACAGCTCATGGAGCTCGGCCATCATACGGCGGATGTCATCACTGGAAAAGCCGCAGTTTTCCATCGCCATAATGACATAACCACGGCAGGCTCCGTTGCTCCACGGCTCGGCCATCATAGCGGACAGCGCAGGATCAAATGTCATGTTCTTTTCCTCCTCGTTCTCTTTTTCGATTTTGCTCCTTCAATGAAACAACCGGGAGCTCCTGCAATTCCTGTGGGAAACGCCCGCGATATAAGCGGTTATAATTTGCAACCAAAATCACATCGGCGTTGCCCTCTTTCAAAGTCTGGATCACAGATTGCAAGCCAGGACGATCCATTGTCCGGCCATGATACCCCACATCCAGATATATCCCCGCGATTTCTATGTTGTTTTTCTTCGCATAGTCCATGAGATATAGCTGTTGTCCCTTAATTGCATCAAGGGCAAAAGAAGTTTGAGGGCCATCTACTCGGCAATATAGCACCGCTTTCATATCGTCTGCCTCCTGCTTGAAATTTAAGGAACGCCGCTCCCATTTTCTTGTCCTGTCCAAAGACAACCATACTCAGAGCGGCGTTCCCTCGCAGATAAGAGGGCGGCCCGGAGGGACAGGCGGCCAGCCTGTCCTATGCCGGATCGTGGCCGTGGGGTGGCCCGGCCCAGTTGCGGCGTTGGTGTTGTTCGCTCGTTCTTCCAAAGAAAAAGTCACAGCGCACCCGCCGCCCGGCTCCCCGGACTATGCCCAGGGCCGCCGCTGTTTATCTGCGGAAAGAAGAATATCTCCTTTCATAAACCAAGACATTTTTTCATCATTTCCAAGTGGGGAAAATGAAAAAATCAAAAAGTTTTTTTCATGCGCTCAAGGCCACGCTTGATCGACTGGCGGACAGACTCCTCATGTACGCCCTCGGCCTCGGCAATTTCCTTGATGCTCTTTCCAAGAATGATGTGGGCATCAATCCTGCGGCCCTGGATCTCCGGCAAAGAGTTGAGTGCGTTCCACAGACGGATGAACAGCTCCATGCGCTCCAGAAGCTCCTGGGGCGTTGGCTCATGCAGGCAGGCGGAATATTCGATCCCGTCATCGCAGTCCAGAGAATACTGCGCCTTATGCCGGGAGAGCCGCCGCTGGTAGGCCATTTCGTGCCGGGCATCGGCCACAAACACTTCGGCTACCTCGTCAGAAACCTCGATAAACTGATCCTGTGTGTACCAATAATAAAAATCCTTCAGATTGATTGTAGTCATAAATAAACCTCCGTTTCGGTGTTGGGTGGATGAGTGACCGAAACGGGGCTTGGCGGGGAGCGACACTGGGGAATGACTTCGGGCCAACATGACCCGAAGCAGCCCCATAAGAACACAAAAGCGCCCGGGCGGCATGAAGCCACACGGACGCATGAAATGACATAACAATTAAGGTTCCAACAAATTTCGCATACATAGCCGGAATAACCCGGAGGCGGAGCTATGCTTTTTTTAACTGATGTAGGTCATGGGTACTATGAAAAAAGGCAAAAATAGACACGGCGGCAATCCTCCTATATGCCGCCGTGGATTTACACGGCGTTAGGTCGTCGTTGGTTTAGGATAGACGAAAAGAAACGGCGGCTCTGAAAATCAAAGCCACCGCTTCATGGGCGTGTGAATGTGTCTGCTTTACGACGGCTTTTTTTCTTTTGCCGTCGTGCGGCAGATTATTCCATATTTATGAAACTTGGTGCTTCGCAAATATATGGCGAGAAAAACCAGCGCCAATTCCCAAAAAGATCAATGCCGTTGGGATTGCCCATATCGCATACAGCATACCGTTGCTCATTTGTTCCACCGATAGAAGCGAAACAGCCAGAACATGGTAGACAGGAAGAAGCCCGACCAATCGGAACAATGGATTTGTTTCCGGGATCGGCAGCAAAACCGGGAACAGAAAAATTGCCATTGCCGCAACCAAAGCTACAATCTGATTTTTACTGATTGCAGACATCAACAATGTAATTCCTGTAACGCTGATGGTACAGGTAAATGCCAACAGGATTTGATATTTGAGCAGCGTCCCACAGGTGATATTAAAAGGGATAAATGCTTCAACATATTCGCTGGGAGCAAATAGAATACTGCAATTCAATCCTTCCGTTCCGTAAAAAGCACGCGCAAGAAATAAGTTAAAAGCTACTATCAGCGCAGTGGTGAGAATGGCGGTGAGAATGCCAGCTACTACCTTTGCAGTAGCACATTTGGTTTTTCCGTATTTGCTTGTCAATATGATATTGTCAACGCCTTCATACTCGCCGGAGAAAATCGGAGCAAGCATGATGATAACCGCAAGAGCAAGCGCGATAAAAACCCGCACCATGTTTTTACTTGTTGAAAGCCAACCATCTACATAGCCAATTTTGATTTCTTCATTACCGAACACATCGGAAACACTCAATCCGTTCCAATTTCCGTTCAGATCTGAAAATCGTGAAAAGGCTGCGGATTGCATGGCGTTTTGGTAAATATAGGCCGCATTCAACCCATGCAAATCTGATGTCGGCGCAAAATCAGACATCATTTGTCGCACTTTTTCATCGGTCAGGATTCCTTCATACTTTGCTGCGATTTCCTTGTCGATTTCTACTGCTGCTTTGCCGGAACCTTCACCGGCGTTCTGGTCAAAAGCGTATTTGTTTTGATAGGTGGAAAAAGAAAGCAAAGCAGAGAATAGAAGTATCCCGATAAGGGTAACCATAGATAAACGCTTGGAAAAAATCTTCCGCAGTTCAAAATAAATTAGTTTTTTCATTCTTCACAGCCTCCTTTGAAATAGAACAGGTACAAATCTTCCAAAGTAGGCTGTACCCTTACTGCATTTTCCATCGGCGGACGATCTCCAACAATCCGCAGGATTGTCTGGTTTTCGCTGGTATTCCGCAGATTGCTTGTATTATAGGAAGCCGCGTATTTTTCCGCATAGGCAGTCGGAACCGTACATTCCCATACTTGACCGTTGATTTCAGAAGTAATCTCCTGCGGATTTCCAAAATGAATGATTTGCCCGGACTTCATCATAATGATTTCCTCCGCGATAAACTCCACATCGGAAACAATATGCGTAGACAGGATTACAATGCGGTCTTTGGAAAAGGCACTAATCAAATTGCGGAAACGGACGCGCTCTTTCGGGTCAAGCCCCGCCGTCGGCTCGTCTAAAATCAAAATGCGGGGATCATTGAGCATGGCTTGTGCAATCCCTAAACGCTGTTTCATGCCTCCCGAAAAAGTTTTGATTTTGTGCTTACTTTCCTTTGATAAATCTACCGCTTCCAGCAGTTCTTTTGATTTCTTCCGCGCTGCCTTCTCGTCCAAGCCTTTTAGGGCAGAAACATATAGCAGGAAGTCAAACGCTGAAAAGTCCGGGTAATATCCGAAGTGCTGGGGCAAGTAGCCCAAGAGGCTTCGATAGCGTTCACCCAGCCCAACAGCATTTTTCCCATTCAACAGTATTTTTCCGGAAGTGGGATTTTGGATATTGCAAAGCAGCCGCATTAGCGTTGTTTTTCCTGCGCCATTTGCGCCCAGCAAGCCGTAGACACCATTAGCCAGAGTAATATTCAAATCGTCTACGGCGATTTTGGAACCGAACTTTTTTGTCAGTCCAACTGTCTTTAATTCCATAAAAAAGCTCCTTTCTCCATAGGGAGCAATAAAATACTCTCCATGTGTTTTCATGGAGAGTATAGCGGGTAAATATCTATTTTTTATCTACAAGACAGGAGTTTTGAAGAAGGCGGAAACTTTTGCTCCCACTTCGGTATTTTCAATCCTCAGATAACCGTTATGGTGTTCACAAAGTAGCTTACAAATATATAACCCAAGTCCGAAATGCTCGGAATGGTTGCTTTCCCCTGTGAAGTACGGATTTGCGGCTTTTTGTAGGCTGTCTTTATCAAAACCATTCCCATCGTCCGATACGGAAAGCAGCAAACCGTTGTCATGCAAGGCGAAAGATATTGTTACCAAAGTACGGGCATACCGCACAGCATTAGAAATCAAGTTGTTGCATACCTGTGAGATAAATGCACTGTCAAGAGATAGCTGCAAAATAGGGATGTCATTTTGTAAAATCAACTCTTTTCCGTTTTTCGTACAAACGATTTTTGCGCTGTCATATAAAGAAGATACCAACGGTTGCAAGTCAATCAACTTGTAATCCGGCTGCGTATCTTCCATACGCCTAAGATTGCTCATACTGCTCACATAGTTTTCCATACGGGAAATATGCTTTCCCATTGTGGCGGCGGTTTCCCTCGTTTGGGAATTGTCGCTGGCTTGCAGCATTTCATTATAGCCTTTTAGTACCGTCAGAGGGGTACGCAAATCGTGAGCAAAAGCGGCGTTGAGTGCTTTTCTTTCTTCAACTTGCCGCCACATTTTAGAGAAATTATCCGCAAGGGTTGTCCGCATGATTTCAAAGGACGCGCAAAGCTGCCCCAATTCATCGTTGCTGTCATAGTCGATTGAAAAGTCCAAATCATTGTTCGCTATTTTTTCAGAAGCCGCCCGCAGTTCAGCAAGCGGTTTTTTCAGTTTATTTTTGTAAAACAATAGCGCAGCCGCTATGATACAGAATGCAGAATAAATAGGGGGTGTAACGGTTGGCAACAAATCTAATATAGCAAGCAATTGTTCGTCTTGTTCGTTCAAGACAGGCAGCTCCTTATAAATATAAGTCCCTTCTCCCAAACGTTCCCCCTGTTCATTCGTCAAGTAGTATTTTTCGCCAGTATTAGGGTACTTTTCATTGATTTTATCGGCGACAGTTTCACATACAGAAGCAGTCATAATTGATAGGGCAAGAGCGAACATAACAAAGAGAACAATATAGAGTACAAGACTTTTACGCAGAGATAAATTTTGTACGGGTCGCATTATTTTAACCATTTATATCCGCACCCCCAAACTGTTTCAATATATACCCGGTCTGTATATGCCGCAATCTTTGTTCGTATCCTGCGGATATGCTCTGCCACAACGCTGCTGTCGCCCTCGCTGTCATAACCCCAAATACGCTCATAAATCCGTTCTTTATCAAAGACCTGTCCCGGATTTTGAGAAAGCAGTTCCACAATATCAAATTCCTTTTTTGCAAGACCGACACGCTTATCGCCAAAGAACAAGCAACGTTCCGAATAGTCAATCGTCAAATCACCGGAAAACTTGACTTGCGCTTCAAAGTTGTGTCGCGCTTCCCGGCGCAGATGAGCGCACACCCGCGCTTCAAGTTCCATAAGTGAAAAGGGCTTCACAATGTAATCGTCGCCGCCAACAGCAAATCCGTTTACCTTATCTGTATCTTCGATTCGGGCAGTCAGAAAAAGGATTGGGCAGGATATGTGATCGCGGATACGCTTGCAAACCTCTAACCCGTCCGTTCCGGGCATATTGATGTCAAGCAAAATAATATCCGGTTGTTTTTCCACTTGCTTTAGTGCTTCTGCACCATTGGAAGCAGGCAAGACACGAAAGCCCTTGCTTTCAAAAAAGCTGCCGAGCATAGAAACAATATCGCTTTCATCGTCAGCAATCAGTATCTTTGCATTCATTATGCTCACCTCCTAACAGCAAATATAGCAATCCTTTTTCAATTATTTATCTATTTTCCGAAAGTCTTTTGTACGAGCATCCATAGGCTTCTCCGCAGTTTTAGGGAGCAGCCAAACACCGGCCATTTTCACAGCGCCGAGGATACGCCCTCCGGCACAATAATAATTTACCCTACGAGGTGTCACGCCCCACTTTTCGGCAGCCTCTTTCAATGTCATATAGTCCATTTCGCACCTCCACAGGATATATTATAGTTCTCTACCTCGAATAATACAAGTTAGAGCCTACACGGATGCGAAATAAAATACTACTTAATGTAAAATCTCATTACATTCTCATAATTCAACCCGAAATGTAGAATGATATAGGGTGATATGAGAATGAACCAAGATGAAAGAAGGTTTGACTTTCACGGCCTCGGAGCGGCTCTCAAACGAGCCAGAGAAGAAAAGGGCTGGACACAAGCCTATGTTGCGGAATTAGTAGACCGTGACTCCCGTACCATTATGAATATTGAGAACAAAGGTCAGTATCCCAGTTTCGACCTTTTTGTTAAACTCATTACTATGTTTGACGTTTCAGTTGACCAGTTTATTCATGCGGACGGAGGGGCAAGGTCAAGCTCTTGCAGAAAACACATTGATGTGCTGCTAAACTCCATGAATGAAAAAGAGCTTGTCGTGATAGAAGCCACAGCCGAGGGCATTAAGAAAGCCAGAGAAACGGAGGATGCGTAAGAAAAGCGTGACCTCCGTTTTTTTGCGCCATGTAGCGGAAGCGCACGAAACGGCAAGCAATTCGGGTGTGGCCACACTCCGAAATTTTTGCTGGCCGCAGGCCCGCAAAAATGCTTGTTGGGGAGCTCCCCAAACCCGCTGGACTTCGGGACAAATTGTCCCAAAGTTCCGGCGCTATGCGCCTGTTATCTGCGGCCTGTCGCTACCGCTCCTGGGCCTTATTTTCCCGCCCGTCTGTCACGCCGAGCAGATGATCTATGTTCGCTTTGACCGCCACAGTCTGCCGCATATCCGCCTGGGCCTTGCGGTATTCCGCATAGAGGGCTTTTTTCTTTCCCGCCAATTCCTGGCGGGACTTTTTCATATCCGCCATCTTTGGCAATTTTGCCCCGTCCAAAAGCTCATTCATAGTAGCCCGGGCCGCCCGGTAAGTAGCAAGCTCCGTCTCATGCTCCGACAGATACTTTTTACTGTACCGGGCCGCTTTGTAACCATCAAACACAGGCCGGGTTTTTGCGTAGTCCACAGTAGCCGCCATGAGCCCGGAGGTCTTTTCCAGCTCCGCCTCCGTTTGCCGCAATTCCTCGGACAGTGCGTGAAAACGCTCTACTGCCTTTTCTGTACTGGCCGCCAGCGCGTCATAGTCCATCAAATCCTTTTCCCGCAGGTACTGGAGCGCAGCAGCCATCTGTTTCAGATTGTAAACCTTGGCCCACCGTTCATAGGCCGGGCCCTTGCCCTGTGCCATGCGCTCTTGAATGTCTATAATCAGATTGACACGCCGGGCAGGAGCCGGAGCCTCCTGCGGGAGCTCCGGGATCGGACGCTCCCCGGCAATCACAGCCCGGATGTCCTCGGGATCAAAACCATCCCCGAGGGTAGATGCCCGCAGGCGGGTGGGCTTATCCTGCCCGGGAGCAAGGAAGGAGATCACACCGCCACGGCCATGCTTTACCAGAAAGCCGGACTCCTCCATAAGCCTCAGAAACGCCGGAAAATCGGCGGGCTGTTTTTGCAGAGACTCCACGATGGCCAGCCGCACCCGCTGTTTTGCAGAGGGCGGCTTTTCCCCAATCCACTGGCCATAATGGAGATACCGGCCCTTGCTGTGCTGTTTTGGATTTTGGATCACAGAGAGGTCATGCTCAATGCACACCCGGTCAGAGAGCCGCCGCAGGGCAAAGCTGGAGCCGATAAAATTATGGAACTTCCGAGAGCGGTCAAAGGCCGTTGAATTAAAATAAATGTGATTGTGGAGGTGGCCCTTGTCTGTGTGGGTGCAGACAAAAAACTGATACTTTCCCTTCGTCCAGCGCATGGCTGTTTCATAGCCAACCTGGTTGGCCTCCTCCGCTGTCACTTCGCCGGGCGGGAACGCCTGCCGGATTTGAAAAAACAGGGCTCCACGCTCTACGGCCCGGCCTGTTTCCGCCTGGTACTGGCTCTTTACCAGCAGAAACTCAGCGGGAGCCGTGGCCGGATCGCAGAGGTATGAGGACAGGGCTCCCAGCTTTTTCGGATTAAGCCCATAGTCAAAGCGTTCCTCCATTGTCTGGACAGCGCCTTTCCCAGCCGCCACCTTGTAGGGCCGGATATAAGTTGTAGCCGTGGGCACACCTCCTTCCAAAAGAAAACGGCGGCTGTCCGTCCAGCCGCCGCAGGGGACTTCGGGACAAATTGTCCCAAAGCGTTATCCTGTGATAAAACTCTTTAGCGAGTAGTTGAGACTGTCCAGCTTGTCAATGAGCCACTCCGCCACAGCGGGCAGGCCAAAGGGCGAAACAGCAAAGGCGATCACAAGCCCCTGTATGCCCCAGCGATCCCCCGTGAATAAAGCAAACAGGGCTCCGATCAGACAGAGAAAGGACAGGGCGCAGAACACCCATGACGCAAAGGAAAAAGCAAAATTCAATACTGCCACAAGGAGCGTGAGGGCCAGAACAAAGGGGGCCGCTAAAAGTTTCAGAATGATCCGCATCGCTTGATACCTCCTTGAAAAGTGTGGTTTATGGTTCCTTACATGATAATTATACCTCTGTCCGGGAGGGACAACAAGGATGCCTCCGGCTTTCAGCACCTCGGGACAAATTGTCCCGAAGTAGTGAAAACCGGGGAGCGGCATACGCCACTCCCCGGCAGGATCAGAGTTCTACCAATGCGGAGAGCTTTTTCAGCAGATCGGACAGCGGCCCCCACAGGGCGGCATAGTCCCGTTGCAGAGCGGCGATCTCCTCGGGATAAATCCCGCCGTAGGTGTTGGCCTGGATCGCCACTTGATTGAGGTTGTTTGAGCACCGCCGCTGGAGCGATACCAGCTCCCGGACGGGCGAGAGGTCAACATGGAGCACATAGCCATTGAGGGCCATTTTCCGCATATAGGCCCCCATATTGCGGATGCCCGCCTCGGCCATGCGCTGTTGAATAAGGGCCTGCTCCTCCTCGGACACCATCACATGGAGATGGATCGGGCGGCGGCGTTTCTTTGTCATCGTTCCTCCCGTTCCCGGCTTCGGCGCTTGTGGGGCGGTTCCTTAACCTTATCCAGCTCCTTTTCCTCCGGGGGCGGGGCCTGGTTATTGAGAACGCCATCCAGCATATTGTAATTGTGCTCGGTGGCGATCTCCGCACTTTTCATCGGGTTATATCTTTCTTCCATACAAATCCTCCTATCGGTCGCCCCGGTCGGGGGCCTTTTTCTTGTGAACAGGATCGCCCCGGCTGGCCTCGGCCAGAGCCCCGGCCTCCTTCATCTGCCGGGCAATCGAAAGGGGCCTGTCCTCGCTTTTCCGGGATAATTCAGAAATAACGGGGGCAGGACGGAGCTCATAGTCGGACGCCTCCTTTTCGGTCAGCGGCCTCGTATAAGTCAGATGCCCCCATGCCAGAAATGCGCCGCCCTCCACCGGGATGCGGCGGTCATAGTTGACGATCTCATCCGGGGCATTGTGGGGTGGTTTGGGGAATGTCCCGATGTCCACAGGCCGCTGGGTAGAGTAATACTTGTAAAAGCCGGGGGCCTCGGTCTGCACGATCCCCACATGGTAAAGCCGCTGATAGTCCTTTACCCGGTCTGAAAAATCCTGTTCCATAGCGGCCAGATCGTTGCCGTAATGTCCCCATTCATACTGCCGCTGGCCGTTCTTATCATCGTAACAGGCCCATGTGACATAGGGGGATGGGGCTGTGGGATGATGCCCCAGCGCAAAGCCCCTGCCATTTTCCAGCATCACAGCCTTCAAAATGGAATAGCCTTGATTTTTGTCCACAAATACACCTCCTTCATCGTGTCATATCCTTTTCCGTTTTCCGGGCAAAGGGCTGGAGCTGGTAAGGGCTCTGCCCATCCTCCGGGCGTAAAAACTCCATCCGGCCCGCCGCATAGATGGCATTTTTCGTAAGCTGTCTCTGCCATGCCCCCTGGCTGGGAGCCCACTTAAAACCGTTGCTTTTCAGTTCCCGCCGCTGTTCCTCCGATGGCTTTTCCTCAAAAAAGAGCTGCAAGCGGTTTTCTCCTTCGTTGATTTCCGCCCGGCCCCCGGGAAAGGCCCAACCCGAATATTCCGACTGGCTTTTCAAATCCTCAATGCGCTGGCGTGTGCGGCGGATGTTGGCATTGTTGTTGGTAAGCAGATAGGACGGATAGGGTACGGGATTTTTGCGCCAGTCGGATGCCATAGAGGACTGGAGCTTTCCAATTTCCTCGGCGGACAGGACGGGACAGCCCTCCAGTGTTTTATGCTTGCGGTAGTAGGCATTGACGGTTTTCATTTCCTCCTGCATGGCCTCCAGCCCTGCCAGCTTTGCCTCCAGCTTTTCCACAGCCCGGTCATCGTCTGCGCTGATCCCGCCCATACCTGTTGAGCGCACCTTATCCAGCAGGCCCTCGATCTGCATATATTCGCCCATGTTCTTATCCCGGGCGGCGTTCTGCTTTTCCTTTTTCCGCACCGGGAAGTTGGAGCCTCCGGCGATGAGGATGGAGGGTACACGGGCGTCTATGAGATTGCTCTGGTTGATGTTCTCCGCCAGCTTGCGGGCATAGCGATCTATGAGCCCGTCAATCTTTTCGTGGTACATGGGATCGACACGCCCTTTCTGCTGTTCCCCGAGGGCATAGGCCCGATCCACCATTTCACGGTAAGCGGCGGTAGCGGAGCCGGGAACATAGTCGGAAAAGCTGTTGGCGTTTTTGGCACGCCGGGCGGCCTCCTCATTGATGGGGTAATATTTCGGCATAATTCCTCCTCTCAGAAAGCAGGGACTTCGGGACAAATTGTCCCAAAGTCCCGCTGTATGGATGTTGACAGCATCGGGGCAAACGGGGCCATACCGTAGAATGATACGGCAGGCCAACGGAACGGCCCCGGAAAGCCTTGCTATAAGCGGGTTTTGCAGGCCCTAATTGTCAACGGATGCACCCCGCTTTTTCCGCATATATTCCCGTTGCTGGCAGCGGTGGGCTTTCTTTGCACAGGCCGCCGAACAGTACGCCTGCCGCCTGTCCGGGGCAACGGCCCCGCCGCAGACCGGGCATATCTTAAAATCCGGCCTTGGGCCCTCGCTCATAAGGGACGCTTCCAGCGCCGGATCAAGGGGCAGAACAGACTCCCGGAAATAGCGGCAGTATGATCCCGTCCAGCATTTACCCAGCATATAGCAATCGCTATCCAGCGGCAGGCAGCCGTATTCCCGGTCATAGTTGGCGCACCATGTTACCACAAGAGAGCGGATCGCTGTCTTTTCCTTGCGTGTCAGTTCACGGGACAATCCATCACCTCCCGCCAGCCCCGGCCTTCAAAAGCTCCTTGTAGCAGGACACACAGGCGATCCCCCGCCAGTAACAGCAGCCATAACAGGCGGAGCCCCTGGGCGGCCTGTTCTCAGCGGGAGCCTGGGGACGGGGTTTTTCTTTCATCATTCGTTCAAAGGGACTGCTGGTAAAATTCATCTTATTTCCTCCTTTTCTTCGGTTTCGTCCTCCTCGTCCCACGGGGGGCCGTCATCTTCAAACTCGTCATAGTCCGGGTACTCCCCGCCATCGTCCTCCTCGGGCTGGTCAGCCTGCTGGTGTTTCGGACGGTAAATCTTGAAATACCATGCGGCCCCGCCGCCGATGCCCATGACAGCCAGCACCAAAAGGATCATCCCGGCGTTGCCCGGCTTCTCGGGTTCCGGCTCAGGCTCCGGGGCAGGCTCGGGCTCCGGCTCTGCACCTACGCATTTCCCCATATTGACAGAGCATACCGGGCAGTCGGTATTGACAGTCCCCGCCGCACATTTCTCCGGACAGGAGCAGACCGCCTGTTCCACGCCAGCGGCCTCGGCTGCGGCCAGCAGATCCCCCTCATCCACAACGCTGAAAAAGTAGGTTTCATACTGTTCACCTTCCTCGTCCACAGGCTTGTCATAATCAATGACAATGTAAAAGGTATTGCCGCCGCTGGTCTGGACGGTAATAAACTGCTTGTTGGTGTGCTCGTCATAGAGCAGATCACGGGTTACAAGGTTTCCCTCCTCGGAAAAGCCCTCGCCCGGCGTAATAGTCGGCTCCGGGGCCGGGGTTTCCATTGTGGGATCGCCGTAGTCCTCGCCCTCGCCGCCGCCTGCGTAGGCATAGGCGGGAACGCTAAAGCCGCATAACAAAACAGCGGCACAAAGCGCCGCTGTCAAAACTCGAAACCGTTTCATATTCAGTTTTCCTCCTTTTCCTCATCCTCGGACTTCGGGACACTTTGTCCCAAAGCCCCGCCGCCTTTCAGCTTTTCAAACAGCAGGGGCAGTTCCGTAAGAGGGATGCTCATGCCACGCACGATGTCCACGATCTCGCTGTTTTCCGCCTCCAGCTTTTTCTGCTCCAGCTCCTTGAGCCGGGCCTGCTGTTCGCTGATTTTGGCCTTGACCTTATCAATCTCGGCCTGGATTTTCATGCTTTTTGCTGTTGCCATAAATGACCTCCAATCATGGTAAACGCCCGTAGGCGTAAAAATGAGACTGCCAGTAGCTTGTATTTAAGTTTGCATATCCGATGGGATCGCCACAGTGGAGCATCCGCCCATCGCCTACATAAATCCCACAGTGGCTCACGCCCGGGGTATCATAGGTTCCCTTGAAAAACACAAGGTCGCCGGGCCTTGGGGAGCTGGTCGGGGTGCAGATGTTGTAAAGCCCCTGCGCCCCAAGGCGGCCCACATTCCAGCCGGAATGATTGATCACCCATGACACATAGCCGGAGCAGTCAAAGGATGTAGACGGGCTGGAGCCGCCCCACACATAGGGATAGCCGATGTATTTCTCTGCCTCCGAGAAAATAGCGGCGAATGTTTCATCGTCCAGATATTCCCCCGGAACCTCATAACCCTCCGGCGGGTTGGTAATGTATTTGTCCACATAGGGGGAGTCGGGAAACAGGTCGGGACGGTTGCCGAGGGTGGACATATAGATGGAGTACCGGGACATCTGTTCTTCGCTCAACAGGGAAACAGGCAGGTGGGACAGGTTTTTGTTTTCCAGCGTCACATAGCAGATGTACCACGAATAGGGTTCATCGTCGCTGTCATAGCGTGTCTCCACCTCCACACGCTCCGTCAGAATATACTGGCGGTCAAAGAGCATTTGCAGGGAGCCCTCCACCTGTGAAAGCGTCCATTCCCCCTCATGGAGCGCCGACAGCAGGGAAATGAGCACATAGGGATCGTGTTCAATCTCGTCCAGATCGAAGTGGTACTCATCATAATCGTGGGTGCTTTCGTAGGTATCAAGGTAGGTTTGCAGTTCTGCCTCCAGCCCGGCATAAGCCGCCTCCGCCCCTAAAATCGCCTCATCCTCAGAGGGGTATGTGGTGGCTCCCAGCGCCCCGGCTCCGGCGTTGCCGATGGACACCAGCGAGGACGAACAGGACTGGAGCAGGACGATCACAAGGACACAGGCCAGCGCCAGAAGGCATCCGACTGGATGGCGCTTCACAAACCCAGCGGCCCGGGCTGTCAGCTTTTCCGTGGCGGCGGCTGTTTTCCCGGCGGCTTTTGCGCTCTGTTTTGCGGCCTCCTTCGCCCGCTTCTGGTATTGCCTTCTAAGCCGCTGTTTCTGCCAGTACCGGGTAAAATAGTTTTGGGAAAGCTCCGGGTGCTCCTGTGCGGCGGTGTGGAAATGATAATCCGCCGCCGCTTTCTGATACCTGGCCTCGGCCCGGCTGGCCGCCCTTGCCGGATGCTCCCGGACTTTGCGCTTTACAAACCGGGAGCCATGCCGCAGGACAACCTCCCCGGCAAGCTCCGAGCGGTGGGCCCCTTCGGTTCCTACATTTTCCTGTTCCACCTCGTAGAGCTTGCCATGCACAAAGCCGTGAACGCCCCATCCGGCGGCCCCCGCCGCCTTACGGATCGGGCCTTTTTGTTTGGGCGGCTTCTGCTTTGCCAGCTTTTCCCGGGCGGCCTCCCGTTTTTCGCCCCGCTTTTCCATGCGGAGCTTGGATGCCGCCGCTTGTTCCTGCTGGCTTTTCTGCCGGAATTTTGACTTTGGGACACTTTGTCCCGAAGTGCCAGCCGCCCCGGGCTCCTGTTCAGAGCCAGCCCCAAAAGCAGAGCCGCCGGGCTCGGCAGCCCCGTTTCCGGGTTCGGTATGCGTTTGGGCCTCCGGGCGTGGTTTATTCGGTTTTCGCTTCATTCTTCATATCCTCCGGTCGGGTGGTTAAGAGGTCATAGATTTCCCCCTTCGGGAACCGATCCACAAACGGGATGGTCACATTCCCGTAAAACAGCAGGCCCTCGCCGGAATTAGAGTGGGTAATGTAGGAAAGCTGGTGCTCGGAAATACCAAGCTGTCTTGCCAAAATCGCCCGGTCACTTTGAGCCTGCGAAAGCAAAATCATAAAGTCGGTGTTATCCAGAATGTTCTCGATCTCCCGGCTGGCCAGAAGGTCTTTCACATTCTGCGTGAGGGCGCTGGGAACGCAGCCTTTCTTTCTCAGCATTTTCCACACCGCCACAAAATAACTGGCGGTCAGCGGATCACGGAGCAGGACATGGAACTCATCGAAATAGCACCATGTCGCCACGCCCTCCCGGAAGTTGGTATCTACCGCCTGGGACACAAATTCATTTGTGATGTGCATGGCGATCTTGCGGAGGTTTTCTCCCATGTTTTTCAGCACGATACACACCACCCGGCTGTCGGTTTTCACATTCGTGGGATGGTTAAACAGGTTGAGGGAGCCGGTGCAGTAGAGCTCAAGGGCAGTTGCCACACGCCGGGCTTCGGGCTCCGGCTGTTTTAAGAGCTCCTCGTACAAGTCCTGCAAAAGCGGGGTTTTCCCCGTATCAAGCCCAAGGGCCTGTTCCCGGTACACCAGCCGCACACAGCGGTCAACAACTGTTTTTTCGATGGGCTGTAAGCCTTCCTTTCCGCCTACCACCAGCTCGCACAGGGAAAGCAGGAAATCCGCCTTCATGGAAAGAGGGCTCTCCCCGGCGGCCATGTTGAGCTCCACATCCATCGGGTTTAGGTGGTGGGGGCTGTCCGGGGCAATCTCGATCACCTGTCCACCCAGCCTGCGAACCAGCGGGGCATATTCGCCCATCGGATCAACAATGATAATCCGATCCTGGGGGATGGTCAGAAAGACATTGAGCAGTTCCCGCTTTGCCGCAAAGGATTTTCCCGAGCCCGTAGAGCCGAGGTACATTCCGTTGGCCGACTTCAGCTTTTTGCGGTCAGCCATAATGACATTGTGGGAAAGGGCGTTCATGCCATAGTAGAGGGCCTGCCCGTCCATCCGCAGCTCCCTTGTCATAAAGGGGATAAAAATTGCCGTGGAGCTGGTTGTCATACCACGCTGGATCTCCACTTCGTTGTAGCCGAGAGCCAGCGAGGACACAAAGCCCTGCTCCTGTTGCCAGTCCAGCCGCTTGAGGGCGCAGTTGTATTTCTGTGCGATGCCGCCCACGGTAAACACATCATTTTCCAGCCGCTGGCGGGTAGGGGCCATATTGACTACCGTAAAAGTCAAAAGGAACATCCTCTCGTTGCGGGACTGGAGGTCGGCAAGGAGCTCCGCCGCATCCTTGGAAAAGGTAATGAGGTCGGGCGGGAGAATGTCGGGATCATACCCGGCCCGGACAGCCTTCCGCTGTTCCTCCACCTTCATTTTCCCGATGTCGGAGATTTTTCCCTTGATGGTTTTGATGGCCTTTAGCTGATCCACCGTCTGGATATGGAGGGTTACGGTCATTTCCGCATCCAGCTCCAGAATTTCTGCCAGCAGTTTATCCGAGAGCTCAGACGCCAAAATCTGCAAGTAGGAAACAGCGCCCCAATACTGGCCCACCCGGAACAGGCGGGAGTGCCGGAAGTCAAAGCTGTCCGGGGCGATATAGTCCTTGGTGCCGAGCCCCGTCTGCGGGATGTCCTTCCATGAAAAGCGGAACGGTTCCCGGTTGCCCGGATGCATCTGGCTGTGAAGCAGGGCCAGCCTTGCCCGCCCGTCCATCGGTTCACAGGGAACACCCAGCCGCTTAAAGTTGCCCATCACATCGGCCTCCACACGCTCCAGACGGGGCCGGGCCTCCACGATCCCTCCGGCTGGGATGCCGAAAGTAATGTACTTGGAGCGTTCAATCCCGTTGTTAGACCGGGCGATCTGGTTTTTCAGCATCCCGGTAAATTCCTCCCGGACGCTGTTAAAATCATCATCCGCCTGGGGAATGTTTACCTTATAGCGGCTCCGGGAGTGGGAGCGGCGGTTGATAAAGGAAAGCTGGAACGGCAGGGAGCTGTCAAAGTAGTTGAGGAATGAGCTCCAGCCTCCAAAGATTGCAGTCTGATCCTCGGTGGATGCCACGGAATAATTGATGTCCTCATATTCCACGGTCTTTGTGTAGAGCCCGCCGGGGAGCTTGCATACTCCGTCCGGGTGCATCGCCACATAGGGGATCGTCTGCTGGGCGGACAGGGCCGCCCGGTTTTTAGCCTTTGCGGTTTTTCTTCCGCTGGTTGGATTTGCCTTTCGCAATCGCATCCTCCTTTCTCACAGCGCCCCGTCCGGCAAAGGGGGCGTAAATGTTTTGTGTCTGATAGGGCCTGACTCCGGGCCGCAGAAACCGGGCCCGTATGATGTTTTTCAGCACCTTTTCCGCCGGAAGCCCGTCCTTTTCATACATGGCCAGAAGAAACGCCGGGAGCATCACGGCCAGCATAAGGAACATGGCCCCGGTATTACCGATAGAGCCCCGGGCCAGCAGATAGGACGGGATGCCTACCGCCGCCGCACAGCCAAAACAGATGAGCTGGCGCTTGGTAAGGTTTAGGGCCATTTTGGTTTTTACTTTTGACAGGTCGTTGGGTACATTCACATAGGGCATGGATCAGCCTCCTTTCCGGCCCCTTTAACCTCGGGACTCGTCGTCACAAACTCCGCTTGACTACCTCGGGACACTTTGTCCCGAAGTCCGTCCGCTCCGTTGTTCCTCCTCTCCCCACAAAATCGCTGATTTTGCGGGGGCTCCATGAGCCCAAAGTCCGGGATCGTGCTTTTCACTTCATTTCCCCACACCTCCCAGCCGGGCGGGGACTGTCTGGCAAAGAGCTCCACCCGGGGCAGGTCGCCCATAAGGGCCACGATTTTTTCCCGGGCCTCGTCCGGCTTTTTGCTGTGGGCTTCAATCGGGGAAATGATAAACTGATGGATATTTGCCGCCTTCCGTTTGGGATGGCCCTTGGTAGCCAGCAGGCAGATTTCCGCATTTCCCCTCGTCCAGAAGCCAAGACCATAAAACCAACTGTCCGCCTTTTTATTCTTTTTCAGCCAGACAAAGGCCACCGACTTATAGCGAAAGCCCCACGCCTCTATGAGCCGCAGGGCCTCCGGGAGCTGGGGGAAAGTCGCCCACAAAAAAAGTGCGCTGTCCGGGGCGGCCAGATCAGCCACCGGGAGCGCACACAGCTCGTCAATCCCCATTGTGGGATAATGGTTTTCTGCCGCCCCCTGTACTTTATTGCGCTGGTACTGCCAAGGGGGATCGGCGTAAATGATAGAATAGTTTCCGATAGTCATACTCCTTTCTGCCCGGCTTTGACCGCCTCAGTAGCCAGCCGGATGCGTTCTGTAGCTGGGGCGTAAAAGGCCGGGGCGGTTTCAAAGCATACAAAGCGGCGGCCTGTATTGACAGCAGCCACAGCAGTCGTGCCGGAGCCAGCGCAGATGTCTGCCACCAGCTCCCCGGGCCGGGTATAGGTTCTGATGAGATACTCGCACAGCTCCACGGGTTTCTGCGTGGGGTGGACGGTACGCTGTACGGAAGAAAAGGCCAAAAGGTTTCCGGGGAAACGAAGGCCATCCTCTGATCCGCTGCTGGAACACAGGAATTTTCCATAGTTGGGGCTGTTGTCCCCTGTCCGGGAAATTTTCTTATAGGGCTTGCCCTGTTCAAACTGCGGATCGTAATAGGGCAATTTTTGATAAAACACCAAAATGTTTTCCGTCCGCTTTAAGGGAGCCCGCCTTGCATTGAGAAAGCCAGTACACCTGCTTTTGTACCACACCCATTCATAGCGGAGCATAGAGAGGTTGGATGCCCCCAGCACCTTATCATAGGGGCATTGTGCGAAAAACAGCACTGCGCCATCCGGCTTGACAGCCCACTTGACCGCCTCCCACAGCTCCGGGAGCGGAAGCGGCACATCCCAAAAGTTCCGGGTAGTGCCATAGGGCGGATCGGTAAGGAGCATATCAACCGAGTGCTTCGGCAAAGAGCGCAGCCCTTCAATCCCGTCCATCAAAAACAGCCCCTCCGGGCAGGCTGGAGACTTCGGGACAATTTGTCTCGAGGTCACATCACCTGTCATCCCGGGCCTCCTTTTTCTTTGCCGGGGCGGTTCGGGCGGCATTTTCCTTCCCGGCCTCCCTTGCGGCCTGTGCCATCTGCTCCTTGATCGGGGTGGGGCGGACTGCCTCGGCCCGGGCGATGAGCTTTTCCACCGCTGAATGGTACGCCTGGGCTCCCGCCGCATTGAGCCGCTCCTGGGTGGCCCGGTCATTGACCCGCACCGTGGAGCGGTAGCCCGTCCTGCTGGTGGGATCGGGTTTGCTGGGAGCCCCGAGGAAAATCCCGTTCTTGCCATCCACCACCTTGAAATCGTCGATCACTACACCGCCATAGTTGACGCTGGCAAAGCCGATGAGCTTGCCTTGGGGCTCAATCGGGCGAACCGTAACTTCGATGGGAACAGCGGCCTCCTGCAAAATTGCGTCCGTCCGCAGCTTAACTGCCTCGTCCACCGTCACGCCTTTTACCTCGGCCAGCTCCGCAATCGGCGCATCAAACAGCCAGCGCCGCTCCTCGGCGGCGATCTGTTCCGGGGTTAATATGACATCCTTATCCAAAATCGTTTCCTCCTTTCCCGGCCTCGGGACAAATTGTCCCGAAGTCCGTCCGTTTAATGCGCCCCGAAGATGCGCTGGGCGATGCCGCCTGTCTTAAACAGCATGAAGCACAGAAGAACCGTATAGCCTACGGTTCCCCATATCGCTCCAATCGGATCGCCGCCTGTGGTGATGCCCTGGACGAGCACCGCATAGATCGCAACACAGACCAGTATGAGCATCCCTTGAAAGCCCACGGCGAACAGGGATTTTAGGTAGTTCTGCCCTGTACCGCCCAGCTCCCGGTTGGAAAGCGTGGCAACGGGGAGAGGGGCCAGACTGGTCATTAAATATATTTCAATCATTCTTCCGTACACCAGAACGAAAATGATGATCCCCATGATCTGCATGGTCAGCCCGATCACAGAGGACTGGAGCCACAGGCCAAGGAGCGGCCCCAAGTCCATGCCCTCCAGCGTGGTTTCCAGCTCTACCAACATATCCGGCGTAATGTCGGTGGAGCCTTGGATGAGCCCCGCCGCATCCGCAATCACGCTCTGCGACACATCGAACACCGCCATGACAATATTAAAGGTGTTGGAAAGAATGAGGATGGCACAAGCGGTTTTGAATACCCATTTGTAGATATTCGCCACATCAAACTCGTGCATATTGTTCTTTTCCAAAAGCATCTGTATCAGCTCGTAGGTGGCAACAAAGGTCAGCACCAATCCGGCAATCGGCAGGATCACCGTTTCGGAAAGCTGGCGGATGAGGGAGAAAACCCCGGCGTTCCATGCCGCCGGGGTAGTCCCTACCTGTACCGCAATCTCTCCGACTTTGGCATTGACGGTATCAAAGAGCCCTTCGAGGTTCCCCATGATGCCGCTGATCAACAGCTCTTTCAGCCAGTTCGTGAGCCAGTCGGTGAGAAAATCCATAAGCCCTCCTTAGAACAAGCCAGACAGCAGGGGGATCAGCGTGGTTCCCAAAAGGATGATGCCGCCGCCAGCCATGAGCTGTTTCATACCAAAATAGGTGTAAAACTCTGCTCGATGGCGGGCGGCGGCGTGTCAAGAAATTTATGGAATTTTTTTAGAACCGCCCCGGCGGGAACAGGTCAGGCCGTGACCTGTTCCACCTCCGGGATGGGTTTGAGATTAAAATGAATTTCAATAGAAATGTGTCGTGTCTTATCGCTGTCGATGTGTTCATGGACAACGATTTCTTTAATCAGACGGTTGAGGGTGGCAGCGTCCAGCTCCGTGATGTCGGCGTATTCCTGAATGGCGTCCACCCATTGCTTGGCGTCCACGGCAAGGCGGATTTCATCAGCCAGCTTCCTGCGCCCCTGTTCAACCCGTTCCTTTAGTTCAGCCTGTTCCTTCTGCGTCTTATCCAGCATGAGATTGAAGTTTGCTTCGCTGATACGTCCGGCAACCATGTCCTCATAGAGCCGCAGCACCATTTTTTCCAGTACCTCAATCCGTTCCTCGTGCTTCGTCAGGGAACGCTCCAACGCTTCCCGCTGGCCTTTCTGCTCGGCTTCACAGGTGTTGGTAAGCCGTCCGGCAACAGCTTCCCCGTCCATCAGGGCGGCCTTCGCACATTCCCGGATTTTGTTCAGCACAAGGCGGTAAAGGGTTTCGTACTCCACACGGTGCTGGGTACAGTGCTGTTTCCCATAGGCATTATAGGTCTTACAGGAATAAATCTGCTTCGGGTGCTTGTCGTTGGTGTAGCGGATAGTCAGTGATTTCCCACACTCGCCACATTTGAGAAGCCCCGCAAACAGGCTGATTTCCCCGGTCTGGCGGGAACGCTGCCGGGATTTCAGCTTGTCCTGCACGATGTCAAAGCTCTTGCGGTCAACAATCGGCTCATGCCGTTCCTCCACCACAATCCAGTCCTGCGGCTTTTTTTCCCCGATGGTGCCGATTTTGAAGCGGTAGTCCTTCTTCTGGGAAGCGATAGCCCCGGTATAGACGGGATTCATCAGGATGTCCTTGATTACCGAAAAATCCCACATATACCGCCCGTTTACCGGGTCTTTCTTTTCCCATTTAGTGCGGACATTGCGGAAGCCCCGTTCCCGGTTCCACCATGTAGGGCAAGGCACCTTCTGTTCTTCCAGCCTGCGCCGGATAAAGTTCGGGCCGTGTCCTTCCAGCGCCCAGCGGAAGATTTGCCGGACAATGGGGGCGGTTTCCTCGTCCACCAGCAGATGGTTTTTGTCCTCCGGGTCTTTCTGATACCCGAAAGGGGCGATACAGCCGGTAAACTGGCCTTGCTGGGCTTTCAGAAGGTAAGAGGAATGTACCTTCTTGGAAATATCCTTGCTGTACATCTCGTTGAGGATGTTCTTGAACGGCGCAATGTCGTTATTCTCCCGCATGGTGTCGATACCGTCATTCATGGCGATATAGCGGACGCCGTGGCGGGGAAAGAAGTCCTCAATGAGTGTGCCGGTCTGCAAATAATTTCTGCCCAACCTCGATAAATCTTTCGTTATGACAAGGTTTATCTGCCTGCGCTCGATGGCTTTGAGCATCCGTTTCAGGTCGGGGCGCTCCATGTTCAGCCCCGTGTAGCCATCGTCCTGATAGACTGCCACAACCTCCCATCCCTGCTTTTCGCAGTATTTTTCCAGCATATCCCGCTGGTTGGCAATACTGGCGCTCTCCCCGTCAAGGTCATCGTCTTTGGAAAGCCTGCAATAGATGGCTGCCCGGAAGCTGCCTGCCAGTATTGCGTCCATGTCTGTATATTCATATCCGTTCATCATAACCGTTTACCCGCACAATCCAGACGGAACACGGTTCTTCTGAACCTCATCCTTATTATACTCTAAATCTTGTGTTTTCGCAAGATTTTCTTTGCTGGTATTCTGCCCATATTTTTGGGCAATCAGGCTCACAAAGACGTCTGTGGCGTCCAGTTCGCCGTCAAAAACTGTGGTAACATGAATCTCTGTTTTCGTTTTTGCCATAGGCAGTTATCCTCCATAATAGAATAAGCCAGACAAGGAGAAGGTCGGCAACGAAGTCCGGCAACGGGCTTCAAAAAACCTGAAAACTATCTCTGTCTGGCAGTTTGGCTCTTATTTTTATTTTCTTTTATTTTTCTGTTGTTTTGGTTGCTGATAAGGGGAAAAGCCCGCAGTTACGGGGGGTTTCCCGGCAACCGGCTCGGCAACGGGAGTGCAACAGGGTCGGCAACCGGCTGCATTTTTCAGAAGGGAAGCTCCATCTGTTCCGTGACTTCCTCAAATCCTTCCGGGATTTTTTCAGCTCCGTTGCTGATGTCCGTTGCTTTCGTTTCACGCTCCCAGCCCTTTTGCCTGCCGTATTCCGGGAACACACGGGGGTTGGAAAAGTAATTCCAGCCCGTCACGCAATGGTTCATGATGTCGTTGACTTCCCGGATTTCCCATTGCTTCGGCTCGTCAAAGGGGTGGTTCAGGGCTTCCTTGAAAAGCTGCTTGGAACACACCATGCCGCCGGTATAGCGGTCAAGGTATGCCTGTATCATCCCGGCCTTGGTGTCCTCCGGCATGAAATCCCGCTGGTGTTCTTTGAGATAGCGCACCATTTCCGGGCTGAAAGACAGCTTAAAATCCCCGCTGCGGTAAACCGTCATGGCTTCTGCCCAGACCTGTGCAAGATAGGCTCTGGAAGCGGCTTCGTCCTCCAAAATGTGAACCTCGGCCTGTTCCGGGTACACCATGACCGGCAGGAAGCGCCGGTTGCCGGAACGGTCAAGGGGCAGGAAGTCAAGGGCATTGGAAGTGCCGCCGAACACACATTGCCGCAGCCTGTCCTCCGGGTGGGTTTCGTATGGGATTTTATAGACCTCCTTCTGTCGGCTTAAAAATGACTTGATTTCCTCAATGCTCTTGGCATTGGCGGTGGCAATCATCTCCGACATCTCGATAATCCAGTGGCCTTGCAGCTTGCGGTACACGTTATCATCATCCAGCTTCCGCAAATCATCGGAAAACCACTCGTCTTTTACTGCCAGCAGCCGGAAAAAGGTGGATTTCCCGGCTCCCTGACCGCCCACCAGACAGAGCATGACTTCAAATTTACAGCCGGGGCAAAATGCCCGGTGGATGGCTCCCAGCAGGAACAGCCGCAGGGCTTCATAGGTGTACTGGTCGGTGTCGGCTCCCAGAAAGTGGCGCAGGCAATAGCGGATACGCTCCTGCCCATCCCATGAAAGGCCGTTCAGGTAGTCCCGGACGGGGTGGTAGCCGTTTTCATTGGCAACAATCCCGATGGCGGCGGTAATCTTTTTCTCACTGGTAAGCCCATAGGTTTCTTCCAGATACAGGAGCAGATAGTTCATATCCGTGTCCGTGATGGCGGTGCCGATGCGGTGGTAGCCGATGGGCTTTACAATGTCCACTCGCTCGGTCAGCAGATTTTTTGCGATTGCCCCGGAAAGCAGCGGGTCATTCTGAAAGACGGTCAGGCAGTTGCGGATACTGTTGCGGACGCTGCCTTTCTCGGTGCTTTCCAGCATGGCCTTTACTTCCTCAATGCTCCGGGGCGGGGCTGCTTCTTGTATGGTCTGTTCTGCGGCCTGCCGTATCTTGGGCGGCAAGCTCTGCCATTCGTCTTTCAAGATTGCTCACTTCCTTTCCATAGTCAACGATAAGGACTGCCCGTTCCTCCATATCCGGGGAGAGCAGCACATCCAGCAGATATTCCACATGGGATTGCTTCTGCAAGGCTTCCACAAAAAGCGGGTGCCATGCTTCTTCCGGCATCTTAGGGGCATAGTCCCGTTTCCAGCGGCGCAGAAGATGGTAATAATCGGACAGCACCCGGAAGCAGTAACGCTCCATGCGGCAAAACCGCTGCTCCGGGGTTTCCTGCCGGGGTTTGGGTTTTCTCCTGCCGGGTGGTTCCCTGTCCTCATAGGGGATGGAGAACTCCTGCGCCAGCATGAGGGCGGCTTCCTTCGGACTGACAGCTTCCAGACGGGAAACAAAGTCAATCACATCCCCGTCTGCCTGACAGCCGAAACAGTGAAAGCGCCGGTCAACCTTCATGCTGGGGTTTTTATCAGCATGGAAGGGGCAGACACACATCCCGTTTCGTCCCACCCGGATTCCAAAATGCTCCGCAGCCTGCCGGGTGGTAACAGACTGCTTGACAGCTTTAAATACATTCAAATAAATCCTCCTGAAAATAAGAAAAGCGCCTGTCATTCTCGAAAAAGAAAATAGCAAGCGCCTATTAAAGTTCCATATCCTGTTTTTTCTCTGTGCGGGGCTGCTTCCGTTTCTCGGCCTGTTCTTCCCGGATACGCTGCGTCCGGCCTTTGACTGCCTGCTGGATGGACGGTTTCTTTCCCGGCTCGGCGGTCTGGCGGTACTGTTCAGACGGAAGAACCTGATTGAGCCAGTGACGCACATCCCGGAGAATCTTCACATCCTCCTGTAATGCGGACAACCGTTCCTTATATCCGGCAACTTCTCCGGCAAGCTGTGTCTGTTCCTCATTCAGCTTTTTAATGCTGTACTTCTTCTCCTTCAAATGCACCTTGAAATAACGGATAGCGGCATTATAGGCGTCCAGCTCGTCCCGATGGGCGGCGGCAAACTGTTCCCGTGGCTTCTTAAACCGGATGGCAGCATACTCCACATGAACCGGCTTATGGGCTTCAAAGTTGGCGATATGGGAAAGCAGGGTGTTGATTTCTTTCATACGCTGTTCTTTCGGCTTCATCTCTGCCCGGATGGAAACGGCCTGCCCGCTGACGGTATCCAGATAAGCGTCCAAACTCTGCACAGTGGACAGCTCCTTTTCCCGCAGATAGCGGATAGCTTCCATAACCTTGTTGAAATCGGCAACGCTGCCTGTAAGCTGGCCTTTGCTTGTCCAGCCTGTACGTTCCTCCCGGCGCAAATCCAGATATTTCCCCAGCAGCTCCGGCAGGGTGGGTTCCTTCGATTCCTGCAAGGCTTCCAGCAGGGCGGCTTTTTTCTCCTTCAGGTCTGCAATCCAGCCTTTCAGGTGGCGTACCATCTGCCGGATAGATTGCATAAGGGAATTGGCGGCTTTGATGTCCCGGTTCAAGTTGCCGATGTTGGTCTGTATCCCTCGTTTCTCCATCTGGCTGACTGCTGGCCCCATATGGACGGTGGGGATTTTATCAAGCCCCTGCCGTTCATAGGAACGAAGGTCAAGGCGCTCCGGGCGTCCGTTGGCTTCCAGATAGCGGTTAGCGGTAGCCGCCCAGCCCTGCCGCCAGATCTCTCCGTACTTCTGGTCGTTCCAGTCCACGGTATCCTCCTTGTGGCTTTTCCAGCTCCCGGACGGGAGCCGGATACGCTCGCCGTTCTCGTCAAGGTCATAAACCTTCCGGCTCTTGGGAAGCCATTTCCCGTTTTCGTCCATTGCCCGCATGGTCAGCAGGATGTGGGCGTGGGGATTCCCATTCCCTTTGTCGTGGATGGCAAAATCGGCAATCATGCCTTTAGAAACAAAAAACTCCCGGCAGTAGTCCCGGATAAGGTCGGCGTGCTGTTCCGGGGGGATTTCCCTCGGTATGGCAAGCACGATTCTCCGGGCAAGCTGGGAGTTCCATTGCTTCTCGATAGCTTCGGCGGCGTTCCACAAAGTATTGCGGTCTGCATACGCTGGTGGGGCGTGGGGCGGCAGCATGATTTCTGTATGGACAATCTCGCTTTTATGGGAATAGTATTTCTGCTTCTGGTCGTACTCGGAAAACAGCCGTTCCCCACTCTGGTAGGCGGCAGACGCAACGGCTGACTGGTGGTTGCTGCGCTGGATTATTTTTATATCATGGTGTGGACAGGGCATAGCGTTCCTCCTTCCTGTGGTTGATTTTGGGCAAAAGAAAAGCAGGAAACCGTTTCTGATTTCCTGCTTAGTGGTGTCGCTGGTAGGCGATTAGTATTCAGTTTTGAAGGTTCGGGTCAGGTTGGCTCGATGATGGAAAGCTGTCTAATAGCTTAAAAGTTTTTGTTCGCAAATTTACTTGTAATTCCAGTTTCTGTTTTATAAAATCCAAAAATCAGAAAAATAATTCCAACAACTACTCCTGCAAATACGGTAGTCTGTGTAGAAATATTAAGAAGAAGTAAGGATATACACAAAACGATTTCTACCAAACCTAATGTTTTGCCAATACCAATAAAAATATTAGGTGCTATGCTTTGTGCATAATCCCAATGCTCTTGTGACTTCCGAGATGTAGGCGTATTGTATCCGTTACCGGATGTTATATCTTTTACCGGGTGCTTCTTTAAGATATATCCTACAAAAACCATAACAAAGGGTATGATGAAATTCAAAGCAATCAATCCATACATAAAACCATCTCCTTAGATAGTGTTCGTCATTAGCTTTATTATACTACGGGCAGTCCTGTTTTGGAATAGATAAATTGTAAACTTGCTGGACGGGAACAGCTTGCAGCGCAAGGTGTTCCCGGGCGGCAAGTCCACAAAGGGGTAGCTGGCGCAGCCAGCGCAGGGGAAGTGTAGCGTCCCCTGTGATGATTGGAAGCAGCCGCAACGGTGCTGAAAATCATCCGCTTTCCGCAGGAAGCCCCCGGCAGGGCGCAACGCACCGGCTTGACCGGTGTATAGTTGCGCCCTTACTCCGTAAGGGATTCCCCGGCTACCCGCCCTTTCACGCTTTCTGCAACTATTTCCTTCATGCCACTTTGAGAAAATGCCTGTTTCAGAATGTCCATCACATCCTCGTCTGTCAGCACTTCCGGCCTTAAAAGGAAACTTTCCAGCATAGCTCCTCTGGTACAGAGCCGGTGCGTCCGTTCCTTCCGGGTAAGCTGCTTCACCTGGTGTTCCAGTATTTTTTCTTCATGCTGCGCCCGCCGCAGTCTGGCTTCGCCTTTGGCAATCTCCTGATTCAGCTTTTCCAGCTTCTCATTTATCATGGCAGCCCTCCTTTGGGAAGCAGCGTGTAAATGCGGTTTGGTTCTCCCACACCCCGGCGCACCCGCAGGATAAGCCCGATGTCCTCCAATTCTTTCAGGGAACGCTTCACAGTGACGGGGCTGCGGGAGAGGGCTGCCGCTAATTCCATGATAGGAAAACGGACAAACAAAATGCCGTTGCTATCCTCTATCCCTGCCGTAAGGGTGGTGTTCAGCAGACGGGCATACATGACTTTTGCTGTGCTGCTGATCGGCAGCCGAAGCATTGCGGCGGGTAGCGGCATACAAGGCGGCAGAACCGTGTCTGCGCTCATAAATTCAAATTCCATTTAACTGATTTTCTCCTTTCGCTTGGCTCGTTTTGACAGGTAATGGGGGCAGTCTATCACGACAGCCCGGAAACTCTGCTTGCACTTATGCTGGCACTTCCGGCACAGGTCGTTGTAGGCCACACGCCCCCGGTCATTGAGGAAGAAGGAAAGCTCCAACTTCCGTTTCTTGCTCATTCTCGGCATAGTGCCTCCTATCATAGAAAATCCGCCCATTTCAGCCGTAACAACGGGAACAGGCGGATAAAGGTTTTTGGTGTCATGTTTCGGGGCGATTTTCAAGGAAAATACGGCCATAGAGCCGCTTTGAAATGCCCCATAGTATTACGGACGGGGCAGACTACACCCCGCCGATTTGTCGTGTTTGGGTAGCGTTTTGGTATCAGTTCTGCCGGGTTGTCCTGCTGTCGTTCCTGCCCCTGAATCTCACAGCGGCGTTTCGTTCCCGTTGGTACGCTCGCTGCGGTCAAGGTTCCTCCATTTCCTTGCCGCAGGTCGTTGCGCTACATCGCCGGGGAGCATATCCCATCAGGCCGGTCATTCGATTGGAAATAATCCATCGATGAACTGACTTAATCATAGCTCATTTTTGAACCCTTTCCCGTATGTCCATAAAATAGGAAAACCGCCCCAAAATCGAAAAATTCCACGATTTCGGAACGGTATATGGTATAATAAGGAATAACAGCGGCAGCCAGCCGCAGGAAGGAGCGATGTGTTTATGAAAACCCGCATTTCCGTACAGGAACGCCTGAAAGATTTACGGGTGGAACGGGGCTTGAATCTGGAAGAACTGGCACAGGAAACCGGCATTTCAAAATCAGCCCTCGGCAGTTATGAAAACGACAACGACGAATACAAGGAAATTAACCACGGCAGCCTGTTGAAGCTGGCAGACTTCTATCAGGTGTCGGTTGACTATCTGCTCGGCCTTACCAATAATCGGAGATATGAAAACACCCCGATAGAAGAATTACATTTGAGTGATGAAGTCGTGGAACTGCTGAAAAGTGAACGCTTCAATAACCGGCTGCTGTGTGAGATTATCTCCCATGAAAAATTTAAGGAATTGCTGGCAGACGCAGAAATCTATGTGGACGGGATAGCAACCATGCACTTCCATGACACAAACAGCTCACTGGCTGCTTTACGGGCTATGGTACTGGAAGAACACCCCGAAGCTGCGGCAGACCGGGCAATCAAAGTGTTGGAAGCCTGTCAGATAGAGGAAGAAGATTTTTTCTGCCATGTGACGCACAAAACATGGGACGTCATTCTCCATGATATACGCAAGGCGCACGAAAATGACAGCGAAAGTGCGCCGGATACCACGCCTGCCGATGAACTTATACGGGAAGTACAAAAGGCCATGCAATCTCCGGGGGACAGGGTTCAGCAATTCACGGAGATATTCTGCAAGGCGTTCCGGCTCAAATACAAGCGGCTCTCACAAGAGGAACGAAGCCTTTTGAAAAAGCTGTTCAAGAAATCCCCGCTGATAAAACAGTCTGGTATGAACTTCCGGCGCAGGCCGTGGAAATAAAAACAGCCGTTGTAGGATTTTGTTCCTACAGCGGCTGTTTTTATTTATGAATCTTCTCCAACAAAAGACAGGATATTTTCATCAGTTTGTAATGTAATTGTTGCGCTTTCTGAATCATCAGAATAAACTCTTGTTCCATATACGCCTGTAACAGGCTCCTCTAAATTTTCAAAAGTTAATCCGAGTTTCGAAGAAGAATTGTCAATCTTTTCAAGCGAATATGTACCTGTCAATTCTTGTTTATGAGTGTTATCTGTTAAGATAAAACTTTTTTCTTCAAAACTCAATGTCAAATCCAATACTGGTATGTCATCATGCACTGAACCTGAGAATAACATATTACCATCTAAATCAGTAATAAATTCTAAAGACCAGTTATATGATGATACCGACCGAGTTTGGGAAGAATCACACGAACATAAGCCTACACACATAAAAAAACATACGCATATTGCCAATAACCGTTTCATTTTACCTATTACCAACCTTAATTCACAACTGTTTTGCATTTAATTAGGGAAGTGTCACAGGGTAAGAAATAGCGAAAGCTCCACCGCCTGCCAAGGCATTATTAGCGGTAGCAACACCAGAAACAGAAACCGTTCCCTTATCTCCGCTATTACCTGTTCTTCCAGTATCCACATCAGTTTCGATTGTTTCTTCACCGTCGGCTAATTCTGCAAATGCCGTATTGGTGGATTTTTTGTTCATAAGCACATTAACTGTACCAGTCATACCAGTGAACTCCGGTTTTGGAGATTCATACCACGGTACATACAACTTCACATGAACTTGAATCCCATCATCCTCATCATAAGTTGCATAAGAGTTAATACGAACATTAGCGACTGCTCTTTTGGTGACACCATCGGAAATCATAACATCGGTTAAGTATCCGTCATATTCTCCAATGACTACCGGCTGTTGAGTATCCGTTATTTCCGTTGTTGTTTCCGCTGCAAAAGCAGGAACCGCACTCACAGCAAAAAGCATACAAAACGCTACCAACGAGGTAAACAATCTTTTACTAAATTTTTTCATAAACAATGCTCCTTTCTAAAATGACCAGAACCTACATTTTTTGTATTCAGTTATTGGCAATATGCTACTAACCTGCAAGCACACTCTCAAATCATAAAATGTTTCAAATGTACTTGTTTTATTTTATGATAGCACTTATTTACATTGGGTACAATAGAAAATATACACCATTAAAATTTAATTTTTTGTGCAAATCGAATCAAATATAAAATTATATCGCTTTAGATATTGTCCTGTTCTAATTTAATCACATTCATAATACCACAATTCAAGGCTTCACAAATGCGAACCAGCGTTTCCATGCTGATATTCTTTCCCTTGCCCATGTTGGCAATCATATTTGTGGTAAGACCGGCGGCAAGCCGCAAATCCTCTTTCCTCATGCCACGCTCTTTCAGTGTGTTCCATAGTGGCTGATAACTAATGTGCATAGGCTTCCCGCCTTTCTTTCCATCGTCAAGTGTTTTATACCCATTATAGCAGAAATCTTGCGTTTCCACAATATTTCTTGACTACACCGCCGGTTCCGTCTGGATTGTGCTTTTCCTTTCTCCGCTTTTATTACATCTAATTAGCCATGAGCTGCTTCATGCCCTGGCTTTTGGAACCTGGGTTGTCCGATCCATAGCCCTCCAGCAGATTGACAACGCCCCACACGCCAAGTCCAGCGCCGAGGGCTACAACAAGAGTCTGCAAAGTATCAATAGCGGAAGTGAAAAACTGCATAGAGCCTCCTTTTCTCCGGGGTATTCCCGGCCATGAAAAAAGCCGCCATTTCTGGCGGCAGGTTACATACTTCGGGACACTTTGTCCCAAAGCCCTATTTATGCAAAGGCGTCCGGATCGTCGATGTCATCATAATTGAGGATGTCCTCGTCCTCGCTTGTGAGCCCATCGTCCGGCACAGCCACAGCATACACCTCACACAGCTCGTCCGGCCCGGGCCGCCTGCGGCGGTTAATGAGCCGGTCAAGGTCAAAGGCGTTTTTCTTTTTGTCGGCTTCAGCCGTATATCGGTAGTTCGGGTGCTTTTTCAAATCGTATTTCGGGGAATAGAACGGGGGCAGGCCCCGCAACTGCAAAATGCACTTATCCCCGGGCATGGTCGCCAGCTCGCTGGGTGTCATCAGCTCCCGGCCCAGCCGCTGGTTATTTTGACTGTAGCTTTCCGACTGACCACGGGAGCGGCTGTCCGTCTGCATGGAGATTGTAGCCTTACCCAGCCAGTTCTCGGATATTTCCTTGATGGTGCTGGCCTCCCGGCCTCCGAGGAATATCACGCTGTCCATATTTCCCAAAATGGTTTCGGCGTGTTTATCGTAAATCGCCTTACACTGAGCCAACTGCTGATAGAACAGCGTCAAGCTGATCTCACGGGAACGGATGACAGCCACGATCTTTTCAAGCTGGGGAACCTGCCCTGTGTTGGCGGCCTCGTCCCACAGCACCCGTACATGGTGGGGCAGGCGGCCTCCGTGAACATTGTCGGCCCTCTCGCACAGCAGATTGAACATCTGCGAAAAGGCCAGAGCCACAAGGAAATTATAGGTTTGCGTAGTGTCCGAGATGATAAAGAACACCGCCGTTTTCCGATCCCCGATGCGGTCAAGCTCCAGCTCGTCATAGGCCATGACTTCCCGAAGCTGAGGAATGTCAAAGGGAGCCAGCCTTGCGCCGCAGGAAATAAGGATCGACATCGCTGTTTTGCCGCTGGCTAATTTGTACTTTTTATACTGCTTGACCGCAAAACAATCCGGCTTTCGTTTTTCCAAGCCCGCAAACATATAGTCCACGGCGTTCATAAAATCCTCGTCATCCTCCTTGACCTCCATCCCGGAAATCATGTCAACCAATGTGTTCATGTTCCGATCCTCGGCGGGGCCCTCGAAAATGATATAGGCGATAAGGGCGCAGTAAAGCAGGGTTTCCGATTTTGTCCAGAACGGATCGCCTTCCTTACCTTCGCCTTTGGTGTTGGAAATGAGAGCGTCCACAAATTTAAGGATGTCGGCCTCGTTGCGGATGTACGCCAGCGGGTTATAGTGCATGGATTTTGTGAAATCAATGGAATTGAACACCTTGATCCGATACCCACGCTTTTGCAGGAAGTGGCCCACCTGCCCGAGAACGCCTCCTTTGGGATCGACACACACATAGCTGCATCCGCCGTTTTTGTCTGCGCTGGCCTGCAAAATCTGCGGGGTAAGCCAGAACCTGGTTTTGCCGGAGCCGGACGAACCGATCACACAGGCATTGAGGTTGCGGGCGTTGGCCGGATTTTTCGGGCGGGTATTCATGGTAAGGAACTCCGTCCCGGTCAGAATGATGTTGTTTTCAAACTTTGGATCTACGAAAGGGGCTATATCTTTCGGACAGCCCCAACGGGCTGATCCATACTCCTCATCCCGCCGAAATTTTTTGGCGTTTTTGCTTTTCACATAGACCATTACCCGGAACGCCACAGCCCCCACAATGCCAACGAGCCAGTCAAAGGGAGCGAGCCCCGGGGCAAAGTTGGCAAAGGCCGGGCCAATGGTCTGGCCCAGCCCCATGAGCTTATGAGCAAAATCCGCACCCGCCGCCAGACGGTAGGCCGTCCCCAGCTTGAGAAAGGCCCACAGGACAAACAGATACGGGATGTTGGGAATAAGGTATTTTTTGATGCTATCGTTCTTCACGAACCACCTCCTTTGTCCGTTCCTGTGTTTTGGGCGGTTCCTTTACAAGCTGTTCCGCCGCTTTTTTGAGTTGTTCCCGGATGGGGATGCGGCTGGATTTTGACTGTTCCAGCAGCCTGCGGGAGTACCGCTCAAAACAGGCGGTAATTGCATCCGCCTGTCCTGCCTTGAAAAACAGCAGGTATTTGTCCGGCCCGGTTTTGTAAAAGGCATAGTCCACATGAAAACGGCGGGCCATACAATCAAAGAGCTTCGGGGCCTCCACCTCGATGCTGTTCACACTTTCGCCGTGGGCCATGAGCTTTTTCACGCTCTGTCTGCCGTGGGGCCTTTGGGCTTTCTTATGCCGTTTGGCGATCTGGCGGCCCGTCGCCCGGAGTACATAGGCCAGCCCACGGGCTGTCAGCTTGCTGGCCCGGACAGAAATCGCTATGGAGCTCCGGGAAATTTCCTCATCAATCAGTTACACCGCCTCCTTTCGCCTTGGGACAAATTGTCTCGAAGTCCCGTTACCGTTCCTCATGGTGTTTTTCAGCCAGCCGCCGGAACCCCTCCTTTGAGGAACCGTCAATAATTTCTTGATAAGCGGCCATCTGCTCCCGGATCGAAAGCTGGGGGTAAGCAAAAACCCTGTGTTCAGCGGGGATGTCCTGGGGGCCGTGGTAGACCTCCCGGAAATCGTCACTTACCTTCGTCACATAGCCGCCCGGTGCAAAGTGTCCGTTTTCGTTGATGGAAATGTCCCGCCCGTATGCTTCAAAGTCAAAGTAGGGTTTTATATTGTCCGGCACTTCGAGACTTTCCATATCCTCTACATAAAGGCGGCCCAGCATTTCCTCATTGTCCACGCCGGGATGAAAGTCGTAGCAGTCCAGATTTTGCGTAAGGTTGATCAAGTCCTGCACCGAGCCACAATGCTGGCCGCTGTGCATAACCGCCTCCAGCGTTTCCCGTTCTGATGGGGAGAGCTCCTTCAGCAGATGGGCCAGGTGGTTGAGCTCGTCAATGTTTTCATACTCGCCCAGATAGTCATAAAGGCCGAGAATGTCGCTGTCAAAGGAGATAATAAAGTATTCCTGGCAGCGCACCCCGTCCACGCCGATCCGCTTTAAGAGGGACTGCACCTCCTCCGTGTTGGTGGGGAAATGCAGCGTTTCCCCCACCAGATGCCCCGCACTGTAAAGGGCAGGATTTGAAATGAAAGCCTCAAAAACAGACTCCATCAGCGTTTGCCCTGTCCCTTGACAGTCAGGATGCCCTCAAGGGTGGTGGCGGTAATTCCCAGCCGCTGGGCCACGGCAATATCATTTTTCATGGCCTCGGTCATGGTGTGGCCGCAGACCACCAGCACATGGGAGCGGCGGAGCAGGTCACGGCCCATGTCGATGCCGCTTTTATGCTCCTCGGGTACTGCGTCATTGAGAAACAGGGGCAGATAAAGGGGCGGGCAGATCGGGGAAAAGCCTGCCTCATAAACCGCCCGGCAGTAGCGGGCGGCCTGTTCTGCGTTTTCACTGTCGCCGCCAAGCCATGCGGCGGTAATGTATGCAAGGGGACGCTTCATAGTCAATACCTCCGATATTTTAATAAGAAAGTTCAGCCCAATCCCCCCGCCCTTTCCCAATCATGGGAAAGGGGGCGGCTCTGGAGGATATACCCCCGCCGCTTGCCGGGGAAATAGCACAGCCGGGGCAGACCGTCAAGGGCAGGCCGCCGTAAAACGGCGGTGCGATGCACCCTTGACAGCCCGCTCCCGGCTGTACGAAAAAACAGGCGGCGACGGGGGATATATACCACCAGAGCCATGATGCGGAGGGCAGGGCCCTCGGGACAAAATGTCTCGAAGTGGTTACTTGTCCTGCTCCATCTTTTTCGGAGCCTTCGCCAGTTCGGGCGGCTGTTTCTCTTTCCACTCGTCCAGCAAAGTCATGATCTGCTCCTTCATTTTGGCGGGAGTGGCCTCCTTGCCAAAATACTTTTCCAGTTCAGCGGTAGAAATAATCACGCCTCGATCCTCCTTTTTCTTTTCTGATAAGATGCCATCAATGACATCACCATTGAGTTTCCCGTCCTTGTCCAGCTCCCGGAGCTTTTTCGCCTGGGCCAGAGAGGGGGATGCCTGTTCTCCGTCAATGGAAACAGCGATCAGCCGCTGGTTTTTGGGGCGGATATAGGAAATCTCCACAGCGGGCATAAAGCCCATTTTTTTATCGTCCACCTTGTCCAGCAGTTCCGGCACAAGGGAGTTCAGCCGCAGATAACGCATGACCTTTTTATAGTTCATGTCGTGCGCCTCGCCCACGATCTCAACGGAGCGTTTTCCAATATCGCCCTCGGCCACATTTTTCAGCCGCCCGCCCTGGTGCTTGATGTCCTCCACTTCCAGCTCCAACAGGGCGGCCAGTTCGCTGGGGAGCGTCTGATCCCTCTGCTTGTTGCTGTCCTTCATAGCCTGTACCGCCTCGTGGTCAGTCATTTCCCGGACGATAAAGGGCATTTCCTCCAGCCCGGCCAGCTCACAACCATGATGGCGGCGATGGCCCGCCACGATCTCATAACCGTTGCCATCCTTTTCCGGGCGGGCAAGACCAGGAACCATTACGCCGTTTGCCTTGATGGACGCTACCGTTTCCTGCATTTTGGCATCGTCCCGCACCTTAAACGGGTGGGGGCGGAATGTGTGGAACGGATGCATTTCGGAAAGTTTCAGATAGACCAGCTTTCCTTCCTTCACAGGACGGGGTGGATCGGCTGGCTCAGGCGGAGCCTGTTCCGGGGCCGGAGCCGCATTTTCGGGTGGGGCCTTTTCGGGTTCCGGGGCAGCTTTAACCTCCGCAGCCTTTTTCCCACTTCGGGACAATTTGTCTCGCTTAGTCGGCGTGGCCTCGCCGGGGGCCGCCTTATCCGCCTTGGGTGGGCGGCCCTTGCGGGGCTTCGCCGCCTCCTTGCCAGCAGGCTCCGCTTGTTCTTCTTTGGAAGGACGGCCCCGGCGGGCCTTTTTCGGTTCGCCATCCCCAGCGGCTGGAGGTTCCTCCTGCGTTTTCTCCTCCGGCTCTTTTGCCGCCTCCTCTTTTTCTACCTCGGCCCGGGCTGTCTGCCGCTTTTCATTCATCAATTCATTGATTTTGTCAAAGGACACCACCACATCACCGGGCTCGGGCTGGGCAGGCCCATCCTGCTGGGGTGTGGGAGCGGCGGCCTGTTTGGGAGCCGGAGCCTGGGGCTCGTCAGCCGTAACAGGAGCGGGAGTCTCCGGGAGCTTCTCCTCACCGGGGCCTGTGTTCAATTTTTCATCTGCCATTCACTAACCTCCTTTTCGTGAAAGTTGCACAATTTTGCGAGTTAAATTTCTGTAATTATTTTTTCGCCTCCTTCCGGTCTATCCACGCAAAAAAGCCACCCGATTTGAACGCCGGGCGGCTTTTTGTGTAATGTGATAGATCAAATATTATTTTTTGTGGTTCGTAGGCTCCGAAAAGCCTTGTATTTACAGCGTTCCTAATAGGAAACAATCATATGATGAACAGAAAAGAATTTTATGAATATGTAAAAGATAATGTAAAGGCATATTTGCCAAAGTCTTATGAGGAAGGCGAGATTAAACTTCAGGAAGTTGAAAAGAATAATGGGTTGAAGCTGACAGGTATCACAATTCCAAATGGAGATCAGAGAATCGTACCGACAATCTATCTGGATTCCCTTTATCAGGAATATATCAATGGAAAAGATGTAGATTCTTGTGTTGGGGATGTAGCTGATATGCGTATTGAGGCACAGGGCAAGGCAGAATTTTTGGATATGGGAGTTCCGGATATTTTTGATTATGAAAAGATGAAGGACAAATTACAGATGAGAATTTGTGACAAGGAATGGAATACAGACCGTCTGGAAGACAAAGCATTCACAGAACATGGAGATTTTGCAGCTTATTATGCAGTAAATCTGGAGGAAAATAGAGAAGGAATCAGCAGTATTCCAGTAACTGTTTCTCTGATGAACGAATGGGGAGTATCTGTTGAACAGATTCAGGCAGATGCGATGATGGCAGATAGAAATCGTGGTGTTGTTTTGATGAACATGAATGAAATTATAAAATCCATGATTTTTGGTGAAGAACCAGAAAATCTTTTGAATGAGAAACTAGATATCGAAACGATGAGAGAGCCAATGTTCTGCTTGACGAATGCACAAAAAATGAATGGTGCGTCACTATTACTGCAGGAAGATATCCGTAAGCAGATCGGTGAGTGTCTGGGCAGTGATTATTTTGTTCTTCCCTCTTCGATTCATGAGGTGCTGATCCTTCCCGATAACGGACTGTTTGAGGTTCCAGAATTAAATGCCATGGTAAAAGAAGTCAATGAGACGCAGGTGGAAAGACAGGAACAGCTTTCGGATAAGGTTCAGTTCTGCGATGGGAAGACAGTAGTTATGGAAAATGCCGAACGCAGGGAAGCACGTCTGGAAAAGGAAAAAGCAGCCGAAAAAGCGGAAGTAAAAGGTGGAATCCATGGAAGATTGGAGAAAGCCAAGGCAGAGATCAAAGCGAAAGAGGTAAATAAAGCCCCAAAGGATAAGGCTAAGAATCTTGCCGAAGTGTTATAAGCGTAACAGTAGTAATAATTACGAGGGGACTGAGCCAAGCAGTCCCTGATTTTATGTAAAGGAGTAGCAGATGGCAAATAAATTATATGCAATGGAACAGCTGACGGAAGAGGTGGCAAAAGATGTAGCTGCCAGTCCGCAGGAATGGATGAGGTTCCTAAACACGGCATCCAGACTGTACAAATACACTTTTCCAGAACAGCTTTTAATTTATGCACAGCGACCGGAAGCAACTGCCGTAGCATCCATGGAAATCTGGAATCAGAAGATGTACCGCTGGATCAAAAAGGGATCCAAAGGGATTGCCTTGATTGACAATACTTCCGGACCAAAAACGAAACTTCGGTATGTATTTGATGTGCAGGACACTTATAAAGTGCGGAATCTTGGAAAGGATCCTCAGTTATGGAATCTTCCGGTGGAAGGAGAACAGCTGGTGGCAGATTATCTGCAGGAGCAATTATCACTGGAAGATACGGAAGGAGGACTTGCTGAAAGCCTGCATCAGGCAGCGAAGGAAAGTATGCAGGAATGGCTTCCTGATGCATTGGAAGAACTGAGACTGGACGTAACAGGGACATTTCTGGAAGAACTGGACGAACAGAATCAGGAAGTCGAATTTCGGAAACTGATGACCAATAGTGTCTGGTATGTATTACTAAACCGGTGTGGACTGGATGTACAGGAATATCTGGATGCAGAGGATTTTCGGCATATTACGGACTTCAATCAGCTGAAAATATTAGGACATCTGGGAAGTGCAGCCAACGAGATCAGCAGGCCAGTCCTGATGCAGATTGGACGGTATGTGTTGAATGATCTGGAAAATGACCTGAAAACGGTTGCAAAAGAAAAAGAAGTAGTCTATAATGAATTTAACACGTTAATTCGTAAAAGTAAAACAAATAACACAGAAAATAGAGCAGAAAATAAGGAGGAAACGGACTATGAGAGAGATCAGTTACAGCCAGAACGGAGAGTATCAGATTCCAGATATCAGCCTGGAAGAGACAAGAGGAACCATCGGGAAGTACGGAATGATGAGGAAAGAGTATCTGAGAAATCACAAGGTAGCCAGGTTCAACATTCTGACACTGCAGAACCGTCTGGACAGTCATCTGATGGAGATCGACAGTCAGGCAAGACAGAGAGTAGACAACCTGATGAACGAACTTCTGGAGAAAGATCCGGCACCAGACAAGATGGCAGACACAATGGCATGGACCAGACACATGAACCAGATCAAAGCACAGGCAGAGGAACTGGTAATTCAGGAGATTATTTACAGTTAAGCCTGTTCCCAACAGAAGAGGAACAGTTAGGAGAAATAAGGAAAGCGGCAGCTGCATTAGAACAGCCGGCCGCTTTTCTTATTTCCGATGAAGTAGTCGATCATATCCTTCGCACAGGTAGTGGGCAGAAAAATACACTGTTTCATATTACTGCAAGATTGATCGAAGGTCTGGATAATGAAGAAATGCAAAGCTTCCTGAAAGATGAATATGGCACCGGAGGAAAAGGATTTACCATAGATAATCAGAAAATCAGTATCTGGTACGACAACGATGGTATCCGTATCCGGCGAGGTGACTCTGCAAGAAGAAACTTTGACCGTATCGTTACGTGGGAAGAAGCTGCTGACAGGATCCGGGATATGTATGAGGAAGGAAATTACGTTGATAATCTTATCTCCAATAATGCTATCGAGCAGGAACAGAAAGAAATGACAGATCTTTTGGCGCTTCATTTTCGAGATACAAATAGAAATACGGAAGAATACCGGTCTTATACGGATTGGCAGGATACCATTCGGAACGCTTGGACAGATCCAGAAGGGAAAAAAGAAATCTATCAGCAGTTTGAATGGTTACAAGCGGATATGAATGAAAATCCGAGTAATTATCATCGTTGGGAAATTCAGCACAATCCAGTATATTCTCAGCGTTTTCGTGACCTTCAGAGAGATTTCTCCTGGGTGGATCAACAATTTAAAGTAGAACGTCTAGGGCTTTCCTTTATCACACAGGATGAAATTGATGCAGTATTAAGAAGAGGCGGCATTACTGCCGGAGGACGTAACCGAATCTATGAGTATTTCATGGAGCACCATGATATGAAAGATGCAGCTGAGTTCCTGAAAAATGAGTATGGAACAGGTGGTTCTTCACCCGGAATACCAGGAGCAGGTGCTTCCGACGCATCCCACGATGCAAAAGGATTAAAACTTGCAAAAGGGAAAATTGGCAGTCCAGAGGTAGAAGTTTTATTAAAGTGGAACAAAGTTGCAGAACGTGTCCGCCAGTTAGTCCGCACAGATGATTATTTGTCACCGGAAGAAATGGAAAAGTACGAAGAGCGACAGGAAGCACAAAAACTGGCAGACTTGGAAGAAGCACAGCAGGCTTTGGAAGCGGAGCAAATAGATGTGAATCAGCCAGAGGACAAGGAAACATCAGAAACCGTAGAAGAAGTTGAACGGAGAGAAGATACGGTAACAGATATTCAAGCAACAAACTTCCACATCACAGATGATGAACTTGGACAGGGAACACCGAAGGAGAAATTCCGAGCAAATATCATGGCTATCCAGTTGTTAAAGAAATGTGAGGATGAGAACCGTAATGCGACACCAGAGGAACAGGAAATCTTATCCCGATACGTTGGCTGGGGAGGTCTTGCAGATGCATTTGATGAAACAAAAGCTGCATGGGAGACAGAATATCTGGAATTAAAGACTGTTCTTACACCAGAGGAATATGCTGCAGCCAGAGCTTCCACCTTAAATGCTCATTATACACAGCCGATTGTGATTGAAAGTATGTATCAGGTGTTGGAGAATCTGGGATTTACAAAAGGAAATATCCTGGAGCCATCTATGGGAGTCGGGAACTTTTTTGGAATGCTTCCGGAGAATCTGAACCAGTCCAAACTTTATGGTGTGGAATTGGACAGTATCAGCGGCAGAATTGCAAAGCAGCTCTATCCTGATGCCAATATTCAGATCAAAGGTTTTGAGAAGACAGATTATCCTAATGACTTCTTTGACGTGACAATCGGAAATGTGCCATTTGGTGCATACAAGGTCAATGACCGTCAGTATGATCGTTACAATTTCATGATTCATGATTACTTTCTTGCCAAAACGATAGATCAGTTACGTCCAGGTGGTGTGGCTGCTCTGATCACAACAAAGGGAACTATGGACAAGGCATCACCGGAAGTTCGGAAATATCTGGCAGAGCGGGCAGATCTGCTAGATGCAATCCGACTGCCGAACACAGCTTTTAAGGCAAATGCAGGAACAGAAGTCAGTGCTGATATTTTGTTTTTCCAGAAGCGTGACAGCATGACAAAAGAGATGCCGGAGTGGGTGAATCTTGGAAGTGATACCAATGGAATTACAGTCAACCAGTATTTTGCAGACCATCCTGAAATGATTCTGGGTGAGATGAAAGAAGTATCGGGTCCATATGGTATGGAAACAACCTGTATGCCGATAGAAGGTGCTGACCTTGAACTCCAGCTTGCAGAAGCGGTCAAGAACATTCATGGAAACATGGTACCGGCAGTAGATGTGGAAACAGAACTGGATGAGATGCCAGAGAGTATTCCAGCAGATCCAAATGTCCGAAATTACAGCTATACGGTGGTAGATGATCAGGTATATTACCGTGTCAACTCTTTGATGAATCAGGTGAAGATGCCTGCCGCCACTGCAGAACGTGTGAAAGGCATGGTTGCAATCCGTGATACTGTCCGGGAGTTGATCGCCATGCAGATGGAGGAATCCGTCACAGATGAAGAAATCCAGAAACAGCAGGAGAAACTGAATCAGGTATATGATACCTACACAGCAAAGTATGGAGTCATTGGAAGTAATGCTAACAAACGTGCATTTTCTGATGACTCTTCTTATTGTCTGTTGTGTTCGCTGGAGGACTTAAACGAAGATGGAACATTGAAGCGAAAAGCGGATATGTTTACGAAACGAACCATCAAAAAGGCAGTGGCAGTAACCAGTGTAGAAACTACGACAGAAGCATTAGCATTATCTCTGAATGAAAAAGCAAAGGTTGATCTGTCCTATATGGCACAGCTGACCGGAAAAACAGAAGAAAAAATCACAGAGGAACTGGTTGGAGTTATCTTCAAAAATCCACTGACAGATCAGTGGGAGAGTGGAGATGAATATCTGTCAGGCAATGTCAGGGAGAAACTGAATACAGCAAGAACTTTTGCAGAGAACCACCCGGAATTTACACCGAATGTTCGTGCATTGGAGGCAGTTCAGCCGAGAAATCTGGAAGCATCCGAAATTGAGGTGCGTGTTGGAGCTACTTGGATTGAACCTTCAGATTATCAGGATTTTATGACGGAACTGCTTCATACGCCGTGGTATCTTGCACAGAAGGAAATACAGGTAAAATACTCTGAGGTAAATGGTGAGTGGCGGATTACAGGAAAGAATGCCGACAGTCCGAGAAATGCGTTTGCTTATGCAACGTATGGAACTGAGAGAGCAAATGCCTATAAGATTTTGGAAGATACCCTGAACCTGAAAGATGTACGCATCTACGATAAGAGTGTCAATGAAAATGGTGATGAGATCCGTGTCCTCAATAAAAAAGAGACCATGCTGGCATCACAGAAGCAGGATGCCTTGAAGGCTGCATTCCAAGATTGGATTTTCAAGGATCAGCAGAGGAGAGAAAGGCTGGTAAAAGTATATAATGAACGATTTAACAGTATCCGTCCCCGTGAATATGATGGCAGTCATTTGACTTTCCCAGGAATGAATCCGGAAATAGAGCTTCGCCCGCATCAGAAAAATGCTGTTGCACATCAGCTTTACGGAGAGAATGTGCTTCTTGCTCATGTAGTAGGAGCTGGGAAGACCTACGAGATGGTAGCGGCTGCAATGGAGAGCAAACGTCTGGGATTATCACAGAAGAATTTATTTGTCGTGCCGAATCATCTGACAGAGCAGTGGGGAGCAGAATTCCTGCAGTTATATCCGGGAGCCAATATCCTGGTAGCAACCAAGAAAGATTTTGAACCGGCAAACCGAAAAAAATTCTGTGCCAGAATCGCTATGGGAAATTATGATGCTGTTATCATTGGGCATTCCCAGTTTGAGCGTATTCCAATCTCTGATGAGAGACAGGAAGCCATGCTTCAGAGGCAGATTGATGATCTGGAAATGGCAATTCAGAGTGCAAGGTATGAACAGGATGGTGGACGTTATACTGTCAAACAGATTGAAAAGATCAGAAAGACACTGCAGACAAGGCTGGAAAAACTGAATCAGAAAGAGAAAAAAGATCAGGTAGTTACGTTTGAAGAACTGGGAGTGGATCACTTGTATGTAGATGAAGCACACAGCTATAAAAACGCATTCCTTTATACAAAAATGAGAAATGTAGCCGGGATTGCACAGAACGAAGCACAGAAGTCAGCAGATATGTTCAATAAATGTCAGTATCTGGATGAGATTACCGGAGGGAAAGGCATTACCTTTGCTACGGGCACACCGATCAGCAATAGTATGACGGAATTATATGTTATGCAGAGGTATCTGCAGAACAGTAAATTACAAAATATGGGACTTGGATTGTTTGATTCCTGGGCCTCTACTTTTGGAGAAGTTGTCACGAGCATCGAGTTCGCTCAAGTATTATAGGCACATGGAAGCAATTTTAATTCCATACAGAAATACGCTAAAAAACAAAGAAAAAGGAAATGTTGGAACAGACAGGAAGCAAGGAAGCCAGAAATAGATATGGATTAGCGAAGAAAAACGGCAATAAATGAAGCATAAGTGAAAAAGCGACAGAAGGTGCGGAAAGCATTTTCTGCTACCTCTTTCAACATTTAAAATGATAATGTAAAAGTAAAGGTTTGTTTAAGATAGTAATTAAAAAATTTAATACTAAAAAAACGAAATACACAAAAACTACAAGAAAAACTGATAAAATAAAAAAAACGGAAAATAAGAGGTAGCTAAGAATGAAAAAAATTTTAATTATAGAAGATGATTTGGATATTCAAGAGCTGATACAGTTTTTTTTAGAGGATCAAGGGTATGAAGTGATTACGGCATCTGATGGAATAGATGGTATTGCGGTTTTTCTGAAAGAACAAATTGACTTGATACTGCTCGATATTTTACTTCCTAAAATGGATGGGTATGCAGTTTGTGAACTAATACGAAAAGAATCGGAAGTACCAATCATTATGATAAGTGCATTGGGAAGAGAAGAAGACCAGATAAAGGGATTTGAAATGCAAATAGATGACTATATCCCCAAGCCGATTTCTCTTCCAATTATGATAAAAAAAATAGAAGCTGTTCTGCGTAGATATGAAGGAGTAGATATAACAAAAGATCACGAGTTAAAATACAGAGAGATAATATTGATTGTAGGAAATTATCAAGTGAAAATAGGGAAAAAGTTAATTGATTTGACACAGAAAGAATATGAAATTTTGAAAGAATTGATTGAAAATCAGGGATGCGTGATAACAAGAGAGAGCTTTTTAAATCGTCTATGGAAATATGAATTTGAAGGTGAAGAACGTGCAGTTGACAATCATATCAAAAATTTGCGGAGAAAATTGGGAAAAGCAGGGGATTATATAAAAACGGTAAGAGGGGTGGGGTATCGAATTGATAAAGCTAATTAGAGAACATTTGTCTACAAAAATATTTATAATTACAGTATGCTTATTGATTACTGTTGGTAGTGCGATTTATGGAATGGTTGCATTGGGGATGTCACGGAGCTATTTTTTAGAGTTGAATAGAAGTTTGAGTAATCAGACGGAAAAAATGGTACTTCAATTATCGAATACTTCAGTGCAGGAAATAGATGGAATATTAAAAATGTTTGCATTGGAGCATGGGATTTCTATTGTCTTAAAAGATAGTGACGAAAAGGTACTTGGTATATATGGAGATATGGAATATTCACTGGCTCCTGGAACAGATGTAGAAGATATTCTGTTAGGCAGTGGGATAACGGAATCTTATTCCTGTAAGTTAACGAATGGAAAAACATATTGGATTCAAGTGTTTGGAAACAAGGAGAAAGTAAATATTGGACTGGAATCATTAAAAAGAATTTTACCTATGTTGGGGGCTATTACTTTTTTGGCAGCATTAGCTATTGCTGCTTTATACACAAAATATATTACGCGTTCAATTTTAAAGGTGAGTGAAGTTTCAAAAAAAATGGCAAATCTTGATTTTCGAGTTCGATATACAGAAGACCGGAGGGACGAGATTGGAATTTTGGGAGAAAATCTGAACGAACTTTCGGAAAAATTAGAGAGTGCTTTGGATGAATTGAAAGAAAAAAATACTGATTTAGAGAAAAGCATCAAACTTGAGCAGCAACTGGAACAACAACAAATGGCTTTTTTTTCAGCTGTTTCGCATGAATTAAAAACTCCGATTACAATTCTAAAAGGACAAATTCAGGGAATGTTATTAGAAGTAGGGGGATATAAAGACCGAGATAGATATTTAAAACGTTCTTTTGAAGTAGCTAATTCCATGGAGAATATGGTGCAGGAAATTCTGTATGTTTCAAAAATTAGAACATCGGGATTTGAGTTGAAATTGATAGATATACCACTTCACCAACTTGTTGAGAATGTGATTAAGGAACAGGAAGATATGGCTATTGATAGGGGATTACAGTTTCATATACGAATAGAAGAATCAACTTGGATACGGGCAGATGAAGCTCTTTTCACGAAGGTCATAAGTAATGTGGTAGGAAATGCAATTAAATATACGAATGAGGATGGAAATATATGGGTTGGAGTGTATAAAAGAGGTGAAGAAATAATTTTTTGGATTGAAAATGAAACGGAATCTATTGATGAGAAAGAAATTCCAAAATTATGTGATGCATTTTATCGTATTGATAAATCCAGAAATAAAAGAACTGGTGGAAGCGGCTTGGGATTATATATTACAAAAATGATTTTAGAACAGCATCAGTTTCCTTATTGTATTGAAAATACAGAAAAAGGCATAAAAGTGGAAATAAGATGTTATGAACCAACCAGAAGGCTGTTGTGACGGAAAATCACAACAGCCTTTTTATACATATAAAATACATAAAAAAAACGGGAAAATCATACATTCAATTTTTATAATATAAAGAAAAAATATGTAATGGAGGATTTTTTATAAATGAAGAAAAAAATATGTATAGTATTATGTTTGGGTTGTATAGGAACCGTATCAGTTGTTGGGTGCAGCAATAAAAATTTTGATTCAAAAGTAACAGGGGATAATCAGACAACTACCGAGAATGTATCTGATATACTGAATGATCAAGAGAAAAAAGAAGGCGGTTACGAGAACGAGTCAAGTAGTAATGCTGATGACAAAGAGAACTCAGCGGACGATTCAGAAGTGTTGGCAAATGCAGATTTGCGTGGAGCTGTTTTGGAATTTTCAGACACAGGATGTAATATCAGCATAGGGACGCAGACGGATGATGCAGAAATGGTTCCTGCTCCGGGAGCGGTTGTTGAAGAAATGAATCAGGTGAAAATAGTATATGGAGAAAATACCTATTTTCAGATTTCTCATTCAACGATGACGGGTATTACGCTTGAGGATTGCCGGAAAGAAGAAGTGAAAAAGCAGTCAATGCTCTATCTGTATGGGGATTACCAGGAGGATGGTACGTTTTTGGCTAAAAGGGTAATTATTGACCGATTTGAAAAGGAAGGAGAATGGGAATGAATTTTGCAGAAAGAGCATTCCGCTACCTTTTCAGGAAAAAAGGAAAAGCGATTATCTTGTTTTGGGTATTGCTTATTACCGAAACAATGATTTTATCTACTGTCACTATATTACGGGCATCCGAAGTAGCAAGAATTGAACTATTAGGGAAATCAAAAGCGAAATTGTTGATCGAACGGGAAAAAGCGGAGGAATTGTTTACGGATGATGAATACAAAAAACTTGAGAAACTGGAAAATGTGAAGGCGGTAAATCGAGTAGCAGAAGTGCAGTTATATCCAATGGATTTTAAAATTATAACGAAAAGTGAGAGTGTTGATGCAGACAACCAAAAATTGCGCATAATGGCCTACGATAGCCTTGAAGATGATGGCCCATTTGCTGACGGGCAAATTCATCTGACGAAAGGAAAATATCCTCGCAAAGAAGGTGAAATAGTAGTAAATCAGTTTCTTGCAGAAGTAAATCAATGGGAAATAGGGGAAACTGTTTGTTTCAAATCTCATTCAGGTGAACAATCACAGGCAAGCATATCAGGAATCTATATTTCGGGTATAGAAGAAAAGCAAGGGAAGGAACCATTAGCAGTAAACAGAATTGAAAATAGAATTTATGGAAAACCCGAGTTCGTATGTCATTTACAAGAAACGTGCGGATATGAAAACTTAATCGTATATGTAGATAATCCAGAGCAGTTGAGCAGAACACAGCTAGAAGTAACACGCATTTTGAAAAACTATAGAGTGATGAAAGCAGATAACCTGTTTCAGAAAATGGAAATTCCGCTCTTACAAGTTGTTAGGGTTGTAAAAATGATGTTGGGATTATCGGTTGTATCGTCTGTACTTGTAATAACATTGCTTTTGTCTATGTGGATGAGAGCCAGAAAGAAAGAAATAGCAATTTATGTGAGTCTTGGAAAAACAAAAGTAGATTTGTTTATGCAGATTATTTTGGAATGCTTTTCAGTATTTGGATTTTCTACAATAATAGCTCTTTATACTGGAGATAAGATGCTGATAGTATTGGAAAAGTTTTTAGATTGGAAAAGTATTGGGGCTTTTACATCTATGCAAATATATGCACAAAATAAAGATATATGTTATCTCATATTATCAGGAACAATAATTTTATTGCTTTCTATTTCTATTTCACTTTTTCCAATATTATGTACAAAGCCAAAAAAAATTTTAGCAGAAATGGAGGGATAACATGAATGTTTTACAAAGAGGAGTACGTTCAGTGTTAAGAAAACCGATAAAAAGTATTATTCTATTGTTTATTGTAATTGTTATGAGTGGCCTATTTTTAGGTGCTATGGCAAGCCGTTCAGCAAGTATTTATACACAAGACGCTACAAGACAGGCAATAGGGGCTACCTTTCGCATAGAAGGAAATGAGGAGAATAGGAGAAAGCGATTAGATCAGGCAATGGATGTACTGGGTGATCGGGAGGGCAGTTATGGAGGAGTTACTCATAAATGGTTAGAAAATGGGGCGGATATGGTAGTTACAGATAACTCATTTGAGACGGTTAAGGAAGATGATGTAAAAAAAATAGCTCAGGTGGAGGGGATTGAGGAATATAATTTGATAACAATAGCAACTGTTGTGAATCCGGTCAATTTTTCGAGAATAGAAGATTCAGATATGGATCAAAGTACGGATGTAGGCGGTGTCAACCTACGAGGTAATCGCATAATGGAAATGGATATGGACGTATCTGCAGGTAAGATTTCACTGATTGAAGGAAGAATGATTGAAAAAGATGACAGGGATGTTTGTGTCATCTCGAAAGAATTGGCAGAACTAAACCATTTAAAAACTGGGAACTTATTAAAGTTTAATGATTACCATGACAAAGAACATTCCACAATATACAGTGCCGAGATTATCGGAATTTATGAAACAAAGCAAGAACGAAAATCTATTATGTATGGGGATTCTTATCGTCCAGAAAATACAATATTTACGGATATGAGTTTCCCGGAAAAACCATCCGGAAATGAAGGAAATCCTTTCTATCAGTATGCTATATTCAAAGTCCAAAATGCAGGGAAGTACGATCAAGTTAAAAAGTCTGTACAGAAAGCGAATATAGATTGGTCACGATATGACTTAATTGATAATAATGGAAATATTAAAAATATGACAGAAAATTTTGGGCAGATGGATCAGATGAGTATGGGATTATTACTAATAGTTTCAGTGTCAGGTCTTGTGATTTTAGTTTTAGTTTTTCTGTTTTGGATAAAAAATCGTACGCAAGAAATAGGAATTATGATGTCACTTGGAAAGTGCAAATTTGAAATATGGGTACAGTTTTTATGGGAAGCAGTAATGATAAGTATTATAGGGATGTTGTTATCCTTTGCAATTTCCCCAATTATTGCAGAGACTTCAGCTTCATATTTAGCGAAAGAAACGCAGACCTTAAGGTTAGAACAGCAGGAACAGGAAAATACTGGTACCTATATAGATGGATATATTGCACCGGATTTAAAAATACAAGATGTGGAGGTTCATATAACGAAAGAAATGGTTCTGATGGATATTGGGATGATATCAGGTATTTTGATTATTGCAGTATTAGTAGCAGGAATCACGATAATGAAGAAAAGGCCGAAGCAGATATTAAGTGAAATGAGCTGAATAACGGGGTAGGAGGTTATAGAAATGAGTAAAAATGCAGGAAACATTGTTCTTGAGGCAAAGAATGTTGTCTATTACTATAAGGCGAATAAAGGCAAAAAAGTTTTAGATGATATATCATATGGCTTTGAGATAGGAAAAATGTATGCCATTTTGGGACCAAGTGGTTCCGGTAAGACAACTTTTTTATCGCTTTTGGCAGGTTTGGATTCTCCGACGGATGGGGGAATTTATTATGAAGGGGTAAATATAAGAAAAAAAGGACTACACAACTATCGAAAGAAAAATATGTCATTGGTTTTTCAGAATTATAATCTGATAGATTATTTGACTCCAGAAGAAAATGTGATGCTGGGTGGAAAGAAAGACATAGAGAAAATTTTGGAAGCGGTTGGAATACCGAGGGAAGACTGGAAACGGCAGGTCTTACAGTTATCAGGAGGACAGCAGCAGCGAGTGGCTATTGCAAGAGCATTAGCAAGTCCTGCGAAGGTATTGCTTGCAGATGAACCTACAGGAAATCTGGATGAAGAAATTGCAGACGAAATTATTAAGATATTGATGAAAAGTGCGCATGAAATGGGAAAAAGTGTAATTGTCGTAACACATAGCAAAAAAATAGCTGATGCTGCAGATGTGGTACTTAAAATCCATGAGGGGAAATTGTATCATTTGGTTTAAGTGAATGTAAAGTTATAGTGTTTTATAGCATGAAATAATATGAGGTGAGCTGTATAGGAAAAATTTTATTGCTATCTTTTGATGGAGATGAAGAAAATTTAATAGAATCTGTTATTTCCATTTTGGATGCTGGTAGAGAAAAATTTATATTTCAAAAAATGAATCTAAAATCGAACTTACAACACAAGGGAATAATGCTTGACTTAGAGCGACGAGAGGTTATGCGGAATAATGATAAAATTGCCTTGACTTATACAGAGTTTGAAATCCTCCAGCTTCTCGCTCAAAATCCCGGCAGGGTATTCAGTAAAGAACAGATTTATGATATGGTCTGGCAGGAACCGTATTCCGGTGATTACAACATTGTGATGAGCCATATCAGCCATATTCGGGAAAAAATAGAGGATGATCCGAGTCATCCGGTCTATATTCAGACTGTGTGGGGAGTTGGTTATAAGTTTAATGAAAAAATGTGTGAATAATTAAATCAGATCCAGTGTTGTGTGACTGTCAAAAAATGATAGATATTTCTGATGGTTCGTGGTATGATAAAGACAGAAACATGAGTGCTATTTTAAGAAAGGGTGATGGTTATGGCATTGGCACAGGCAACGAAATCCCGTGAAACAACTTATACGATCAACGATGCAATGGATGTCCTTCTGTCAAAGCTGGATGAAGCCATTGACGATATGGAAAATGGCAGAGTGCAGACAGTGGAAGAAGCATGGGCAGAAATTGATGCAGTATAAGGGGTACGGATGGAAAACAAAAAATACAAAGTTGTCATTGCCCAGAGCGGCAAGCTGGATGTGAAAGAAAAAAAGAAATATATCCTTCAGCAATTTAAGTACCGGGAATATGCAGAAAACTTTTCCAAAAAGATTAAAAAAGCGGTTCTTGCACTTGATACACTTCCGACCGGGTATAATACAACAGGCTTCCGGTATCGTGGTTATGATATTTACATGAAACCGTGTGAATCCTATCTGCTGTTTTATACTGTGGATGAAGCAGTGAAAACAGTTACAGTTCTGCGTGTCATGCAGGATGGAATGGACTGGCAGTATATCATCAATCGGTGGCTGCGGGAAAACGCATAGGATATACAAAAAGATTATAGTGACAGGCAGTATTCAAACAGATTGGGTACCGCCTGTTTTTATGTCCGCTGAAAACAGATGGACAGCAGAAGAAAAATATTAGAAAATAACGGACAGATTGTGAAATTTAAAAGAGAAAAAACTTTTTCAAAAATATTCAAAAATATTGGAACATTTTAATGGGACTTCTGCCATGTATCAGTAGGGGGGTGATTTTGGATGAAAGATGTAAAAGAACAGAAGCAGAATGACAATGGAGAAATCATTGAAATGAAGCAGGGACAGGTGATAAAAATTCCAAAGAACAGCGGCAAAGCATGGCTGACATTATTTTATAGTCTGCCGCAGGAGTTTGTCAGCAAACGTCCTGTTTATCTGAACTTCCCACGCTGCCCTTATGAGGTGCTGCGGACGGATAAATATGACAGTATGATAAACAATGATACATTTCTGGAACTGGTATGGGATTGTGTGGCATGGAGCGCATGGCAGTATTTTGAAGTTCCATATCAAAAAGGCGGCTACCGGGAGATACCCGGCAGTGCGGCGCAGTATTCCGGGGACTTTCCGTTGTGGCGGCTCTCTTACTCTATGCTTCCGCTCCTGCGTGACAAATTTGAGGTCAGCGGATTTTCTTTCCAGCAGCTTTACAACGTGCCGGAGGGAACGGAACTTCCGTGGCTTACTTATCAGCAGTTTGGCAACCTGATCGGTACCCTCGTGCCGGAAATTATACAGGAACAGAACTGGCAGCCTATGATCGATGAAATCTGGAACAACCGAACCATTGAGGACTTCGATAAAAGGGGAAGTCAGGTAAAACTGGACTTCATGCGTTCGTGGGAACACAGCCGTTCCAGGAAAAAGGCGGTATCCATAGAGCAGCTTGCAGAGGAAGCAGAAGAAAATGGCACAGACTTTGATATTCCGGATACGAGTAGTGAGTTTGAAAACTCGGTGCTGTCAGAACTTCAGATTGCGGAGTTTGCCGCTAGGCTTTCCGGGCGTGATAAGAAGATTTTGGAAATGAAAATGGAGGGGCATACGGCACAGGAGATTGCGGAAGCTGTAGGCTATCAGACACACAGTGCGGTGCTGAAAAGAATCCGTCATATTGCAGACTGTTATGAGGAGTTTATCTCAGAAGAATATCAGAAATATCTGGAAACATTCTAATCCATCCATCCCATCGGTAGATATCCTATGATAGCTGCTTTCTTTTACCCATTTCTAAACAGGGGGTGATTTTTGTGGGGAAAGAATTATTTGAAATGCTGCCGGACGTGCTGGATGCAAAAATGCTGGCATCGGCGCTTTCCATTTCAAAGGCAGGAGCATACCAGCTATTGAACCTTCCGGATTTTCCAACCTTGCAGGTGGGAGGACGGAAACTTGTCACAAAGCAGAAGCTGGCTTTGTGGATGGAACAGCATACAAATACAGCAGGACAGGCGGGAGCCGGAAAGGAGAATAAAAGTAGATGAAATTGACAAAGTATGAGCAGGAAACGATTATCAATTTTAATAACGATGAACAGGAAGCCAGTATTTATACAGCCAGCCCGCAGATGATGCGGAAACTGGATGCACTGGCGGCAGCTTATCCGGAGCATTACCGGGTGGTAGAGCAGACCGAAGTGAGCAAGACCTATTCCTGTGAAAAACACCTCATCAACCTTCGGAAACCGAGAAAGCAGAATGAGGAACACAGCCAATGGGCAAGGCAGAGGATGCAGGAAATGAACCGCCATAAAAATGCGGGAAATTTATGAAAGAACCGCACACAAAGGTGACAGCTCTGTGTCAGGAAGAAAGTTGTCCGTGAAAATACGGAAATTAAGAAAAATAGAAAACCAAATGGTAGGAGAGCGGCTATGGACATGGAAAAGGTTCAGGCTGTTTTTTTATGCCATAAAATAAAAAATCAAACAGAAAAATGAGAAAAGGAGTATAAACACATGATAAAAAACAGGAATGAAACCAGTGCTGCAATGGATAAGGCACTGAAAAATCTGGAACAGGCAAAGGCAAGATATGAGGCAGAGCGCAAAAAGGAGAATGAGAAACGCAGGAAAGCACAGAACTATCATAAATATCTGATGGGCGGCATTGTTGCAAAGTATTTCCCGGAATGTTATCAGTATGAAGAAAAAGAACTGAATGTGATCTTGTCAGCGGCTCTTGCTTCGGCAGAGTGCAGGCAGGCGGTGGAAAACGTAAAAAGGATGGAGAAAAATGCGGATGAGATGGAAGATGAAAAAGACAGAAACGGCGGTCACGCCGATGAAACGAAGACAAAAGAAAACAGCGGCGGATACGCCAATTCAAAAGATTTTGCGGGTGGCAGTTTTTCGCAGGGAGTGTAAGCAGTATCTCCGGGAGTATGGGTTCACCCCAGTTATGGGGTGCGCACAGATAGACCACACTCCGTATGGTCTTGTGCGCTCTCCGAGGGCACCTGCGGTGGGCGTTGCCTGCCTTGCACCAGTCAAGAGGGGAAATAACCTTTCCCCTCCGTCCGCTGCGCTTCCTACCCCTTTGTATCCTTTGCATCTGCCCGTAACCCGGAAAACACACCCGGCTTTCGTCCATCTGCAAAGGCTTTTCTTGCTGCCCTCTATTTTACGGTAAGGGAGGAACTTTGTGAGTATGCGCACGAAATATGCCAGCACAAGGTTCGGCATTGTAAAGCGGAGCAAAGGGCAGTCGGCGGTAGATGCAGCTTCTTACATCAGCAGGAGTGTTCTTGTCAGCGAGTATGACGGGAAAACGTATCGCCCGAAATACCATGAAGATTTGGTGCATTGTGAAATCAATCTCCCGGAATATGCACCGGAGGAATGGCTGGACAGGGCAGTGCTGTGGAACTCTGTGGAGCTGAATGAGAAACAGAAAAATGCCCAGCTTTGCCGGACACTGAAAGCAGCACTTCCAAATGACTGGAGCTATGAGCTGGCAGAAGAAACGGTGCGGGATTATGTGCAGCGGAATTTTGTTTCCAAAGGGATGTGTGCGGACTGGGCAATCCATGATTCTGTTAATCAAAATGGCATCCATAACCTGCATTTCCATCTTATGCTCACCCTGCGCCCGGTGGAAGAAAACGGGAAGTGGGGAGCCAAGCAGAGAAAGGAATATATCCTTAATAAAGACGGCAATAAAATCCGCAATAAGTCCGGACGGGGATTTAAGAGCAGGGCGGTAGATGTGAATGACTGGAATGAAAAAGGTAATTCCCGGAAATGGAGAAAGGATTTGACGGACACCATCAATGTGGTGAATGACCGGATCGGACTGCCGGAATACTGGGAACACCGTTCTTTTAAAGAGCTGGGACTGGAGCAGGAGCCGACCAGACACTTAGGCCCGATTGCCAGTGCATTGGAGAGGAAAGGCATCCGTACCGAAAAAGGGGATGCGAACCGGGCAATCATGGAGCATAACCAGACGCTGCAAAGGGCAAGGATGTTCTATGATATTGCATGGAACAGTGTAAAAAATTTGGAGAAATGGGAACAGGAAAAAGCTGCGGAAGCTGCAAAGAATGCCGCAGAAAAGAAAGCAGGAAAAATGGCAGGAGACATCCCTGCGGCACAGGAAGGTGAAGCAGAACAGACAGCAGTTGGTTCGATACAGAAAGAAACTTCCGGTACAAAGGAAGTCAGCGTGTTTGCAGCGATGAAAAATGAGGTTCTGGAAATGCTGGAACGTATTCTTGCAGCATTTGGAAGGCTTCATCTGCCGCTGATACAGGCACCGAATTTTAAAAAGGTAAGTAATCGTGCAGCACTGATGGATATTGAAAACGTGCGGAGGTTCGTGGAAGAAAAAGGCATTGACAGCTTTGAAGCACTGGAAACCTTTGCAGTACAGCAAGAAGCTTCCAAGAAAGAAGCAGAGGAAATCTGCAACAGAGATGGAAGGGAAATCCGGCGGTTAAAGGAAATGTCAGAGGCTTATGCCGCCTATGCTCCATACATTCCCATCCGTAATGAATATCTGCAGAAGAAAGGAATCGCACAGGCAGTTTATCACAGCCAGCATAAGAAAGAACTGGAAACGGCGAAAGAACTCCGTATTCCGGTCTATGAACTTCTTCGGGAAGGAGAAAAATTCACACCGAAAAAGTGGGAAGCACAGATCAAAGAGCTGACACAGGAATACGAGAAACAGTCCAGACGTTACGGCAGGAGTACCGTCAATCTTGCCTATGTGGAGCTGCTTCGTCATAACCGGAAGATGGATGAGCGGGATCAGAAGAACAAAGACCAGTCCCAGAGCCGACAGCATGAAAAAATGGACAGGGGGCAGAAGCAAAAGAAGAAACATCAGGAAATGGAACTTTAGATTTATACATCGTTAAGGAAAATCTGCCGGGATGTTCCCCGGCAGGCAGAAAGGAGATTGCAATGAGTAAAGATTGCAGGACTACGAAAAACAGAAACAATAGTTTGACAGTTGGTGTGCTGGCAGGGATAATCCTCTGCCAGCATTGGTATTTATGGAGGGATTTTATGCAGAGAAAAGCAGGGAACCGCCGGAGAGAACCCATCCGCTATGTGGTGGAACACGTTTATTCCGGCAAGGAGAGCATGGAAAAGGTACTGACTGCCGTTAGTGAAGAAGCGGCGAAACAGAATGTAAAGGAGAAACTGGAAAATCAGAAAAAGGTGGGATGAGAAAAGATGCAGATTTCACCGGAAAAATAAAATCAGCAGTTGCAGGAGGTGGCAGGAATCGCTATAATAAAGACAGCGTATTTCTGTCACTGGATATTGAAGAAACCACAGGAGGTCAATATGCAGACAACAGAAATCAGAGAAACATGGACAGCACTTTATGCAAGATTATCATTGGATGACGGCAATGTGGGCGAGAGCATGAGCATCCAGAGCCAGAAGGCGATCCTTACAAGAAAAGCAGAAGAACTGGGAATTTATAATTATCGGTTTTATGTAGATGATGGTTATTCCGGTACGAATTTCAACCGTCCGTCCTTTCAACAGATGATAGCGGACATCGAAGCAGGAAAAGTTACCTGTGTGATCACAAAAGACCTTTCGAGATTAGGCAGGAACTATCTGGAGAGCGGTGCTTATATCGAGGTATTTTTCCCAAAACATCAGGTACGGTATATCGCCGTGAATGACGGTGTGGATTCCGCAAACAGCGGTGAGATGGATATTACCCCGTTTAAGAACATTCTTAATGAGTTTTATTCAAGGGATGTTTCTAAAAAGGTGAAGTCAGGTAAGTACATCCGGGCAAGCCAGGGAAAATTCATGGGAACACACGCACCATTCGGGTATCAGAAAGACCCGGAGGATAAAAACCACCTGATTGCTGATGAAGAAACCGCACCAACCGTCCGTTATATTTTCCAGCTTGCACTTCAGGGAATGGGAAACAATAAAATCGGGAAAATCCTTTATGAACAGAAAATCCCAAAGCCGGCATATTATAAACCGGAATATTTTGGAAAGTTTCTGGTAAAAGAAGATGATGCCTATAACTGGAAACAGGAAACCGTTATCCGGATTTTACGCAACCCGCTTTACAAAGGCTATTTCTGGGTGCAGAAATATGATAAGAAGCATTTCAAGCAGGAAACAAGGGGTTATATCCCCATGAGTGAGCGAACCATTATTCCCAGTGACCATGAGGCACTTGTTGATGAACACACATGGGATACGGTGCAGGAAATCCTTGACCGCCATACGAAAGTCAAGCCCTGTACTTCCGGGTATGAGAATAAGTTCCGGGGCATTTTAAAATGTGCCGACTGCGGAAGTACCCTGATGGTGCATACCGATGGCAGGAATAAAGAGAAGCCAGTCATCGAACGGACTTTTTATCAGTGCCGCATCTACCGTGTGAGGGGAACCGGGTTCTGCAGCCAGCACCGCATCAATGCGGACGATCTGGAGAAACTTGTACTTGCGGACATCCAGACCCATGCAAAAAAGGTCATAAAAAACCGGGAGAAATTCATGCGGAAGGTACTGGGGCAGATGGATATGACAGCGGCGAATAACCAGGAAAATATCCAGAAAAAGCTGGAGAAACTGGAGAAAAAGCTCCTCGAATCGGACAGACAGTTCATCAAGCTGTATGAGGATTTTACAAAGCAGCTTGTGTCAGAACAGCAGTTCCGGATGTTGTCCACCCATTTTGAACAGGAAAAGAAAGAAACAACCGAAGAAATTGAAAAACTGAAAACTACGGCTGACAATCTGAAGGACAGCACCTGCAAAGTGGAACAGCTTGCCAATGAAATGGCAGAATGTGCAGAGATCAAAGAGCTGACCACAGCCATAGTAAACCGTCTTATCGAAAAGATTGAGGTATCTGAACCTCAGACCATCGATGGAGAGAAAGTCCAGAATATCCGGATTTTCTACAAGTTCGTTGGAGAAATCAATTAAATTTCCATAATGTACCTATAATTCAAGAGCCATTGAACTTGCACCGGAAGGAACAGGATATCGTGCAAAGTTCAGATTTGCACGGTTTTATAATATTCCGGAACTGATGAATATGTTTAAGGAGATTGCAGATATCAAGACTTCCGATCAGTTGAAGCTTCCTGTGCCGGAAGCAGAATATGAAACAGTGGTGCTGAAACCAACGGAACAGCAGAAAGAAATCGTAGAAAGCCTTGGAGAACGTGCAGAAGTTGTCAGAAATGGTGGGGTAGATGCCTCCGTTGATAATATGCTGAAAATCACCAATGATGGAAGAAAGTTAGCACTGGATCAGCGTTTAGTGAACGAATTATTGCCAGACAATCCAGAAAGCAAAATATCAGTATGTGCAGAGAAAAGCTATGAAATCTGGAAAGATACAGCAGCACAGAAATCAGCACAGTTGATTTTCTGTGATTTGAGTACACCGAAAGGCGATGGCAGTTTTAATGTCTACGACGACCTGAAACGGAAACTGATGGAAAAAGGAGTGCCGGAAAAAGAGATTGCTTTTATTCATGATGCAAATACAGAAGCTAAGAAGACGGAGCTGTTTGGAAAAGTGAAATCCGGACAGGTTCGTTTTTTGATTGGTTCTACAGCAAAGATGGGTGCAGGAACCAATGTGCAGGATCGTCTGATTGCGTTGCATCATCTGGATATTGGCTGGAAACCATCTGACTTGGAACAGAGGGAAGGACGTATTATCCGTCAGGGAAACCATAATAAAAAGGTTCATATCTTCCGGTATGTAACAGAATCCACATTCGACAGTTATATGTGGCAGCTGATTGAGAATAAGCAGAAATTCATTTCTCAGATTATGACCAGTAAAGCACCTGTGCGAAGCTGTGAAGATGTGGATGAAGCGGCACTTTCTTATGCGGAGGTCAAGGCCCTTGCAACTGGAAATCCGGCAGTAAAAGAAAAGATGGCATTGGATGTGGACGTAGCAAAGTTGAAACTTTTAAAAGCGAACCACATGAATAACCAGTACCGCCTGGAGGATGATATTGCAAGGAATTTTCCACAACAGATTGCAAAACTGACGGAGATCATAGACAGCTACAAGGTAGATATCGCTCATTATTCTGAGCATAAAATCATAGATCCAGAGCTGTTTTCTATGGAAATCAGTGGCAAAGTGTTCACAGAAAAGAAAGAGGCAGGTATGGCACTTCTGGCGGTCTGCAAAGACATTAAGTCTGTGGATGCAGCTATGGATATTGGAAGCTATCAGGGATTTAACATGAGAATCCAATTCGACAGTTGGAGCAAAGAGTTTATCCTGTCTGTAAAGCATGAATCGGTAGCTAAAGTTCGATTGGGAGCCGATGCTCTAGGAAATATCACTCGTATCAATAATCTTTTAGAAAGTTATCCGGAGAAACTGGCAGAAGCAGAACAACGGCTGGAAACGGTACAGGAGCAGCTGGCAAATGCCAAAGAGGAAGTCGGGAAGCCATTTCCAAAAGAAGAGGAACTGAACCAAAAACTGGAGCGGCTGTCAGAGTTAAATGCACTTCTCAATATGGATGAACGGGAAGATACAGAAACAGAGCAGTCGGAATCAAAAGAGAAAGAAGAAAGACCGGCACGAGGTTCTATCCATGAGAAACTGCAGATTTATAAAGAAAAGAGTCAGCGGGAAAGTGAAACTGGCAAGGAAACCAGAAAACGGGATTTCGGTCTGGAATAAATAGGAAAGATGGCATAATTTGGTAGAAGAAGGTTCTGTCGGTTATGCCATTTTTTAGAACACAGGAGGAATTTATATGGCAAGAAACAGGATAACGGGCAGAGAAACACAGAAAATGCAGGAATATACGCAGGAACAGATCAGTCAGGCAGAGCGTAGAGGCATAGAATTTCCAACAGATGTAAAAGAACAGCTTTTTGAATATGCGAATCTGATCGGTGAGGAAGAGAAAGTTAGGACTCTGGTAAGAAATCTAGCAGATGCAGTGATCCAGGCAGATAAAGAAGGGGTAGAGGATTTGCTGGATGACGCAAAAATGGATATTCAAGAACTGCCGGATCCAACCATAGGTAAGCTAGAATTACGTGACTATGGATATACAGCAGAAGATATGGTACCGCTTAGAAAAGAAGCAGCTCTTGATTATCACAGAATGGGTTCTAAGATTTATTGCCTTGGAAGTGATGGCAGTAAAGGTGAATATGCGAGTAAAGAAATGATACAGGCGCATGAAGGTCTGTTTGGAATGGAATCGAAGATGTGGGAACGGATAGAGGAGAATGATCTGGATTATGCCGATGAAGATTTTGGAGCATTTCAGGAGCCTATGAGTGTGATCAATCAGGAAGAAGCACTGAAATTATACGATGCCGGAGCAGATATTTATTTGATTACTAATTTTTCATCACCGATCTATGTCACGGAACGCATGGAAATTGAACGAGGACCGGAACATTATCAGATGTCCATGGCAGAACTGGAGCGTTTCCGTAACCTGGAATGGGAAATGCAGAAATATCCACAGATTCAGTCTTTGAAAGAGGCAAACCTGTTGTTAGGAACAAGGCGAACCTTTGGTATTTATCAGATCAAGGACGATTCACCGGGCGAAAACTATGCATTTATGAATATGCGCTTTATTGAAAGTCATGGTATGCAGATAAAAAAAGAAGATTATAAGCTGGTCTATGTTGGCGAATTACTGGGAAATATGTCACTGGATGATATCTTTGAAAGATTCAACATTGACAGAGCGGAAGACTTCCGGGGACATTCCCTGTCAGTCAGTGATATCGTGGTTCTGAATGACGGAGAAAATGTAACCGCTCATTTTGTAGACAGTATCAGTTTTGAACAGCTGGATTCTTTCCTGAATCTGGAAGAGCAGGTTCTTAGTGAACTGGCATATGAGGTGGGAGAACGTTACTTTGCTATTCAGAGGACAGAAGAAGGATATGATTATTCCTTTTATGATGAAGATTTCCGTCTGCTGGATGGTGGAGTCTATGAGAATGATGAAATTTCTATTGAAGAAGCGGCAGAGGAACTTTTGGAAGACGAAGGATGGACTGGAGAACACATCCGTGGGGATTATGATCAGTTGATGGAAAAGGTAGAAGAAATGGATGAGGTTGTAATGGCAGAGATTCAGAAAAGCCAGGGCGAATATAAGCCTTTGGCAAAGGTGGAGGAACTGGAAGAGGCGAATTATAACATGATTGATAACGTCCTCAACAATATGCCACCGAAGAAAGAGCCTTATCTGGAATACTTTGCCACAGAATGCGATGAGTTCCATGACATGGGAGCTTATGAAAAAAGTACCGATGTTAATCAGATAGCTGCAGTCTATGAAAAATATAGGGAGAATCCAGAAACAGCTTATCTGGGATGCTCAATGGGAATTATCTATCGTGATCCGGAAGACAGTTACTATGATGAAGCCGAATTTGCAATCGTTAAAGGAAATACCGTACTTGGAAATCTGATGGATGATGTTCGATTTTATGGAGAACTTGCACTGGTACGGGAAGGAATTGAAAAAATTCATGAAGCATTGCCGGATTATAAGTATGTACCGATGCGGGATGTTCGGGAAGCGATGTATCCAGAGAAGATGACCACAGAACAGCTGGCAGAGGCAATGGATGAGATTGCAGAAGCTTTTGATCCGTATGAGTATCGGGATAATGTTGAGCTGGGAGAAAATACGGTACAGGAAGTAATGTTGGATTTACAAAGTGGTAATATTCATTCCTATATTTCGTATCTGAAGGATATCGTAGATGAAGAATGTGACCAGTCTGTGCGTGCAGGTGTATTGATTGAAAGACTGAAAGCCTATGAACCTGAACTTCCAAAGGATATGGAACCAATGGTGTATGTGAATTATTGTGAGAAAAGTGAGCTGGGGAATCCAAGATGCCAGAAGTTATCTGATTTGGATTCAAGAACCGTAGAACAGGACAAAGCCTGGTATGCTGATCGTGATCCAAGCACCAACGAACCAAAAACGACAGCACAGATGTTTTTCACAGTATATTATGCTGAGAAGGGCGACAAGATGTTGCATCATTTTCAAGGTAAGATAGATATTGGTACCGGAAACGGCGGTATTATCAGTCAGTTAAAGATGCAGAATGAAATGAAATTGACGGATGAAAGCTGGATCAGCTACCAGCAAGGAAAAGGTAATGAAGAGTATCAGAAGTATATGGAAGATCTGACGGATATGCAGAATCATGTACTGCCATATTTGCAGAGCTTTTGCAGTCTGGAAGAAAAAGGTGTGAAGGAGAGACGAGAACAGCAGGTGGTGGAAAGAAATGAGGGGAAAGAAGCTGTGTCAAGAGCTGGTGTTAAAGCAAATACAGCAGTTAAGGACGCAGGGAAAGCTGAAAGAAAGGCAGTAGCACAGAAAAAGGAAATGCCAGGAAAAGAAAAGAAACCGTCAATCCATGAACGCTTGGAAATCAATAAGAGAATCATCCAGGAAAAGCAGGGAAAAGATAAGCCGGAGAGAGGAGCTGATTTGGGTGTAAGATAAACAGCGGATATTAAGCTACTAATGAGGATGTGGGAAGTTGATTCCTACATCCTTTTTAGTGCGTAAAGAACGATTGAATGTTATAATAAAAGCAGCCTGCAAATAAAAAGTCAAGGCTAAATTGAAGAACATTGAAAATTTTATACAGGTTGAAAATTAGGTATCAAAATAAGACCACCACACCAGTGCTGGTTTGAAAATATTAGTGGATAATTAAGATTCAGGAAGAGATGAAAGATATTCTTTCACTCGTCCGTAATAGATTCTTAGAAACTTGTTGGCACCTGCAGTCATATAGACATAATAAGGCTTGCCTTGTGCCCGTTTCTTATCTATGAACTGATACACAGGATCATCCTGTGGGTGTGTTTTTATTAAGACATCCATTACCTGAAATAAAGTCTTTCTAAGATCAGATGAGCCTCGTTTTGAAGTTGGAACACTTTTTTGTTCATAACTTCCCGATTCATTAACACCGGGATCTACACCGGCAAAAGCAGTAATAGCACCTTTATGGGTAAAACGGGAAACATCACCAATCTCAGCCATCAACTGAGATCCGAGTGAAGTTCCAACACCTTTCATAGCCATAACGACAGAATATTCAGGGAGTTTGGATGCAGTTTCATTCATGAGAGTGCGTAGTGACTCAACAGTTGTAGAGGCACTGTTAAGCTGATCCACAGCCTGCTTAATTATAAGCTTTGTAATGGCATCCTTTGGAAGTACAGGAACAAGTTCCTTTGCTTTTCCATAGATTTCCTCAGCTTTGGATTGGCTGAAGTTGTACTTCTTACGTTTGCACCAGTTTTGATAATGGTCGATAAAGGCATTCAGAGACATTTTACGGACACAGTCCACATGCCAGTATGTAGATGCAAAATCAACCCATTTCTGGCTGCCATCACTGCGTGCAGGACTGTCAAAGTAAGTATTAACACCAGGATAGGTTTGGTCAAGGATGCCGATAAGATTATTTTTCATAGCCGTCTTGTGCTTCATGTAAAAGCCGAACTGACGGTTCATGGTTTTGAGCTGATTGCGTAATTCATCCATAACATTATACTGTTTAAGATTTTGCCATTTGTCAAGAGCATATCGGGCAATCTTAACAGCATCCGCTTTATCAGATTTCACTTTACGAAGAGAATCATTATCAAAGTCTTTGATAAGTTTTGGGTTAATGGCACTGACGAAAAGATTTGCCTTTGAAAGCTGATGGGCGAGGACTTCATAATAACGTCCTGTGTGCTCCATCACGATTCGGGACTCCCCTTCAACAGAGTTGATGAGTTCTACAAGTGAATGGATATCACTGGCTGTGTGTTTGATTTCGAAAGGTGCGGAAACAATTTCACCGAAAGGTCGCATGATAGCAACCATACTCTTACCTTTTGAAACATCGATACCTACTGCGTTCATAAATGGTCACTCCTTAAGATTATTGCAATGGATAAATACCAGTTTTACTCATTGCCTATTCAATCTACTGTGGTGTGACGCGAATGCACCTATGGCGATTCAACCTGCATAAAACGAACGTTGCGAATGAGGAGCTGGTTATCAGTCTAATTTACGGACGCGAAGTCCAAGATTGGAAGACGATATACCGATTGCTCCATCATTATACAGCTTAAGCAACAAGATGGATAATTCCTTACTGGCTGTAAGGGATATTAACCATAAATATATTGTAGTAGATTGGAGGAGAATTAATGCTAACCACACTATTAGGAGATATTGAAATATATGTAGATGACAACAAGGTTGAATATATGGAAAAGTATATTAGAGTGTCAGACAAATTATGTCATGACGTAAGTGGGAGATATGCCATTAAAATTGATTTTAATCCAGATGGAAAAATACATACAATCTCTTGTAAAATAAAGGGACATGTTTCATCTAAAAAGGATGGAATAGAACCAGGAGAGCGATTAGAATTCTAAATTGTCAATAGGTATGGAAGGCGAATCAGGATATTATGCGGATGGTATGAATGATGACAAAGCGTTTTGGTAGACGAAAGAAGGGATGAGGAAGTATGTCACAAATGAAAAGAGACAAAGAAATAAGGCCAACAAAGCTTGGCAAAAGAAAAAGATTAAGTTTACGTTCAAGAACACAAAATAAAGGAAATGCTTGTAACATATTGATTGTTACTGAAAAAGGAGAAGAATTAACATATAGAATAGCTCGTAGGCGTAGAATATATAAAATAGATAAAAAGAGTGAAGTACCCTATACACATATAAAAATTGCAAGTAGTCTAAAAGTTAATTCTAGAATTAAGTTATATGGTAAAAACGGAGTAGTTAATGGCATTATTAAAAGAATAACCTTTTTAGATCCATCAACAGATGTTGAACCAGGAGATACCCCGCCAATTAAAAGACCAGGAGGACACTAATGTTAGAATTCATAACAGATATCTTACAAATATTAAATAATTACATTACGTACATATATCCAGGGTTAATCTCTATATTTGTTTATAAATATTTAGAAGGGAAAAAAGTTGAAGAGAATAGTATTATAGTAATTAAAAGTATTGCTATAAGTTATCTCTATATGGTGTTTTTGCAAAAAGTAATTCAATTTAATTTGAATATTCCTAAGCTAACAAAAATATTACCACATGTAATTCTGTTGATTGCTTCTGTTATATTGCCAATCATATTATATAAGATTGTTAATGTGAAGTGGTTTGAAAAAATACAAAAATGGTTAAAAATTTCAACACGAAGAAGTTCGAACCCGACAGAAATTGCTCTTTCAAAAGAAAAATCCCCTTGGGTATGTGTATATATGGACGAGCTAGGAATAATGTATGAGGGCTATATTAGAAATTATGTAAAAGATGTGGATCGAATGACATATTTAATGTTAAGTCAATACAAAATAAGTAAATTAAAAGGGAATACTAACGAATATGAACAGACATATCCTGCGATTATTCAAGGAACAGAATCAGATGTAAGTAAAAAAGATTGGGTTATTCTATATTTTGAACACATTACACGTATAGAAATAGTTTATGAAAATGAACACTAAGCAAAAGATAAGTATTAGATATGTTTGAAATCGGTATTTCACATGGAGAACACAGATTGCCATAATTTGTTGAGGAATTTGCGAAGTCTCCGTAGAGGTGATTTCGCTTTTGAGTTTGTGATATCTTACTTTACTATAAAACTTATCGAAACGGAGCGGGGCAACAAATTAGACTGGAAAAAATATTTTTTATTATTATAGATTGTGTGGAAAAATCCGGTTTTACAAATAAAATAGTTATCAGCTTTTTAGGCTTTGTAGAGCGAAAGATTTTGATATGATTCTATATTGCAGTATTATAAATATTTTTACGGAAGATAGCGTATACATGATTATATCCCAATGAATAGGAAGAGTGATTCGGAAGACCTTTGTTTGACAATCAGATAGAAAGGACCGCCACTACTGCCATAGTGACGGCCGTTGCATAGTTATATATGTCGCTTTGAGAGAAGGCCAGTTTACTGGCTTTCTTTTTTTATATAATATGGCAGGCAATATGAAGCAATTAACGTTTGCAAAATAATGGGTTAATTAAGTTATACAGAAAATATTTGAATTATCATTTTTTTGCTTTGGTTTCAGCAATTGTAAAATATAAATTATAATGGAATTTTGATTGCTGATCGAAATGCACACAAAACATTGATGATACAAGCAAAATAAGATATTATGTGATTGAAATTCAGCAATACTTTGTTTGTAAAATCAACGGTAGAGGGTCAGGGCTTGATCGTTTGGTACAGTTAAGGAGGGACATTACTATGAAAAATATAGGATTATCTATTGAGTATAGTGAAGGTAAGAGTACCATTTTAAATATTCCTGACACTAAGATATATACAGCGGGTGAAATTTTGTGTGATCTTATGGCGGGAAATTCATTATATATCCTGTTGAGAAAAGTAAGAGTTTATCCATTCTGCTTCCCAGACGGTGACGATCCGATTACACCAGATAATGTAGACTTTGGAGAGCAGTTTGTTGTAAGAGGACTCTTGGGCGATTTCGATGAGGACCCTGTTGCAGCACAGCTATCAGCAAGCCTTTTTTACAGAACGATAGAAAGACACAGAAGTCTTATCGGAAGGAGCCAGAAAGAACTGGATGATTATATTTCTGAAAGAAATGCAGAGATAGCAGCAGATGTAAGATGGGATTATATCGGTGAAGGACTTCAACTTCGTAATATGCATGGATTCCTGATGACATGTTATGCGGAGTATTTGGTGGACGTCATAGATAGCATAAATTTTTTTGAATCTTTGGCTGCGGTCATGTCTGGAACCGAAACTGAATTTGACAAAGAACAGGTTAAGTGGTTGAACGAACTTCTTTCAAAGCAGGAATCTATCAAAGGTGTGGAGACAACTATTAGGTATGATGCTAAGAAAGATTCATATGGCTTGGTATACAATTTTAATAGTTTACTTGCTCTGGTGGTATTTGAGTATATCCAGATGAAAAACAATGGTGTAAGGCTTATGAAGTGTCAAAATCCTGATTGTGGGAGATATTTTATAGCAAAGAGAAAAACCGCCATGTATTGTTCATATCCAGCACCGCAGGATGAGAAGCGTAGCTGCAAGAAGGTATATCCGCAAATAACCAGTCAGCGAAGACGCAATGGAGATGCGGCAAGGAAAGCATACCGCAATACACAGTCAAAACTTATTCATCGGAGAACCGCAAATCCGGATATTGAGAAATACAGACAGAATGTGGATGATCTTCAAAAAAAGTATAAAGAAAAAAAGGAAGCTGTAGATAATGGGACGATGTCTCTTAAGGAATTTAAGGACTGGCTTAATTCATATTAGTGTTAGAGAGGATGAGTAATATGATGAATTTGAATGGATTAACAAAGATTTTTACGGGTAACGGAGGAACAATCAGATTTGCAATTGCAGGTGTGACTATACTTGGTATTGTAGGGACTGTTGTGGAACATAATTATGGAGTCTCAGGAGGATCTGGTAATGGCAGATTTTTCTCGTTTCATCCATTAGGTGCTGTTAACACAAGACAACCGGCACCTTGTATCGTGGATGAAGGACGGAATGTGATAGATGGGTCGGTAGAAAGCAAAGAAAATAAAATTGCTGAGAAGAACGTATGATGCTTGTTGTACGGAAGAAGCTCAAATGAATCACTTTCTGACATATATAATATAAATTTGTAGCTCTTATAAAAAAACTCACTCAAACGTGTGAAAAATAAGTTCAAAGTGCGAAAAAACGTGTTATACTGTTGAATATGAAGATGCAGATAATTAATTTACAATACTCAACAATTGAGAGTGAGGTTATTTATGGCAATTTCTTATAAACGATTATTCAAACTAATGATTGATCGAGATATAAAGAAAAAAGATTTAAAACAGAGCACCGGACTCAGCTATACAACGATTTCCAAACTTGAAAAAGGAGAAAATGTTACAGCCGATGTACTGGATAAGATATGTTGTCAGTTGGAATGTCAGTTAAATGATATTGCTGAGATTATACCGGATAAAGAGGAGCATTAATAGATGTGGTGCAAATTTTGCAATATAGAGACAAATGAAGAAACATGCCCGGTTTGCGGAAAACCCACATCGGAAGACATTCCTATTGAAATCTATTGGTGTGATTCTTGTAAGGTACCTGTCATTAAGCAGACGACGGATAATCACAAGGAGGATTGTCCTTGTTGTGGAAGAAAAATGAAGTATCTTGCAAAGGATATCAGACCGGTATTTCCGGAGGAACGCCTTTTGATGGAACTTCTTCTGAAAAAAGAACCAAATACATATGCGAAATCTTCTGTTTGGGCATCAACAGGTAGCAGATATTATATTGATGGAAAAGCAAAGAATATTCCCGGTAAAGTCTATACTGAAACTGATACTGAAAAAATTGCAGAAGATATCGCTAGATATAAAGAAACAAATACATATGAATATTTCAATATATATGCTGAAAGGTTTGTAGAAGCCAATAGAGACAGGCTGAATTACCTTATTGATGAAGCAACAGAGTTTGTCAGGGAGACAGCAGCAAAGTATAAAGAAGAAAACCGTATCATTTCTTTTTCGGGAGGTAAGGATTCTACCGTTACAGCAGATGTTGTAACAAAGGCTTTGAGTGACCCAAGCCTTGTACATATTTTTGGAAATACTACACTTGAGTTTCCTACTACTTTGGAATATGCAAAGCGTTTCCGCGAGAATCATCCGCACGCAATATTCCAGATTGCTAAGAATAATGAACAAGAATTTTTAAGCATGGCGAAAGAAATCGGCCCTCCAGCACGTATGATGAGATGGTGCTGCAGCATGTTTAAGACGGGACCGATTACTAGAGTTTTAAATAGCATGTACAGAAATCAGCAGGTTCTGACTTTTTATGGAATCCGCAAATCAGAATCTGTATCAAGAAGTAAATACAATCGTGTAGAGGACAGTTCGGAATCTGTAAAGATCAATAAACAGACGGTAGCAGCTCCGATTTTCTTCTGGCTGGATGCGGATATCTGGCTGTATATCCTAGCTGAAAAGATAGATTTTAATGATGCTTATCGTCTGGGATATGAAAGAGTTGGATGTTGGTTATGTCCCAATAACAACACAAGAGATGTTTTTCTTGCCAATGTTTATATGCCTGAACGTGCAAAGGAATGGAGAGAATTCTTAATTGAATTCGCCAAAAATATTGGTAAACCGGACCCTGAAGAGTATATTGATTCCGGTGCATGGAAAGCACGGCAGGGGGGAAATGGTTTACCAGCAGCGCAGGATGTAAAGATTAAATTTACGAACTGTACGACGGAGGAACATGCAAAGATATATAAGCTCTCAAGGCCATTTGATGATGAATTGGTAGGTATGTTTGTTCCTTTTGGAAAACTGGCTCCTGAGTTGGGGAGAAAACTGCTCAATGAGACTATTGTTGTGGAACCAAGAACGAATGTCCCTATCATGTCAATCCAGCCATTTAAAGAAAATGATTTTGAATATGCTGTGAAGATCCGTACGATGAATGTTGCGGATCATGAGGCATTACAGAGAAAAGCTGGATATCAGGTGAGAAAATTCAATGCTTGCCATAAATGCCTGAAGTGTGAATCCGTATGTAAATCGGGTGCTATTTCTATTATGGGTGATTACTACTATATAAATCCTGATAAGTGTGTTCACTGTGGAATGTGTGTGAATCAGAAGATTTTACGTGGTGGATGTATGATGGATAAATACCTTAGAACAAAAGACTAGGAGTGGAAATACAAAAAGATGACTATGAAATTTCGAGCTCATGAAACATTCTTTATTCGAAAAGGATGGATCAGCAAGGGCATGAAAGCAATACATAATGATCCAAATGCTTTTATATCAAAAGAACGAAACCCAATGGATACTCTTGGTATTGGGTCTAATATGGTAAAATCCATGCGCTTTTGGATGCAGGCAGTTGGTATTACAGAAGAACCAAGCAGGGGAAGAAGAAGCCAGACATTTACACCGCTTGGAGAAAAGATTTATCAGCATGACAGATATATTGAAGAAATTGGAACACTATATCTTCTTCAGTACCGTCTTGCCTCACAGGATGAACTGGCTACAGCCTGGTATTATTTTTTCAATGTATTTAATATTACAGAATTTACAAAAGAGGATTTTGTTGGTGCATTAAACGGGTATGCGATTGATGGTGGTGAGGAGGCAGCACTTCGTTCTTTAACAGATGACTTTAACTGCATTATTGGTACCTATGTTCCAAGATATAAGACAAACCCGGGTAAAGTTTCCGCGGAAAATAACATCGATTGTCCGCTGGGAGAACTGGGATTGGTTGATATCGTGGATAAGGCAAAGAAAATTTACAGAAAGGTAACCCCTTCCGCAGAAAGTATCGATCCCTGGGTGGCACTTGCTGTGATCATGGATCAGGCAGGGGAGGCTACGGAAGTAGGACTAAATGAGTTACTGACAGGTGTGAAGAATATTGGAAAGGTCTTCAACCTTGATGTTATCACTATGATTGATGTGCTCCATGAAGCAGAGAAAACCGGTGCAATCAAGATTATTCGTACAGCAGGTTTGGATATTATCCGTATTGAGCACAGATATACGTTTGAAGAATGTGTCGACAAATTTTATGAATCGATAGAAAGAAACAGGAGATAAATATGGCAGATATGATTTCAGTGGCAACTGGATTCCAGAGTTCCGTCAATATCGCATATGATATCAATGACGAAGCAAAACTGAAAAATTATATTCCAACAAAATCTGCATTAAAGCTTCTTGAAGATATCCTTCTCAGTACGGGAAAGGAGTCTACTGACAGAGCAAGGATTTTGATTGGTGCATATGGAAAAGGCAAGAGTCATATTGTACTCATGATCTTGTCTATCCTTATGAAAAAAGATATTACACTTTTTGAAAAGCTGATTCCGGTAATTGAAAAAGAAAAACCAGAGTTGTATCAGCTGATCAAGAATTATTATGCCGGCAAAGGGAAAATTCTTCCAGTTGTGATTTCTGGAAGCAGCAACTCCCTTGCACAGGCTTTTCTTCTCGCGCTTCAGCGCACCCTTGCGGAAAATGAACTGAACGATATTATGCCGGAGACAAATTATCAGGCGGCGGTTAATACGATTCAGCGATGGAAAGGTGATTTTCCAGATACATATGAGCAGTTTAAAGGATTGCTTACGGATGATGTTGAAGAATTCGTAGGGCGTCTTACTGATTTTGATCCTTCCGCATATGAAGAATTTGAAAAACTGTATCCCTCACTTACTGCAGGAAGCTCTTTCAATCCTTTTATTGGATTCGATGTTGCTGATCTGTATGAGGAAGTTGTGAAAGCCCTGAAACCGAAAGGATATTCAGGAATTTATGCCATTTACGATGAATTCAGTAAATATCTTGAGAATCATATTGCTGATGCAACTAAAAGTGATACAAAGATGCTTCAGGACTTTGCTGAAAAGTGTGGAAGAAGTGCAGATAATCAGCTTCATCTGATGCTGATCTCGCACAAAGAGATTACCAGTTATATTGACCGTGCGTCAAAAGCGATGGTTGATGGATGGAGAGGTGTGTCTGAGAGATTTCGTCACGTCTATCTGAACAATAACTTCACGCAGACCTATGAGATCATTGCTGCAGCAATAGAAAAGGATCAGGAACAGTGGTCTGCATTTGTTGGTGAACATGATACGGAGTTTCAGGGAATGAAGTATCTGTATAGTGGACATCCATTGTTTTCGGATACATATGAGGAAGGTATTGACCGTGTGATCTATGATTGTTATCCACTTCATCCGGTATCAACCTTTATCCTTCCAAGATTGTCAGAAAGAGTGGCACAGAATGAACGTACACTGTTTACGTTTATTTCTGCGACCGGAGAGTCTACACTATCTGCGTTTTTGAAGAAAAATGCAGATAATGCGTTTGAACTGGCAACCCCGGATCTTATTTATGATTATTTTGAACCACTTCTCAAACAGGAAGTGTATTCTGGGAACCTTCATAAGTATTACATCCTTACATCTTCTATTCTTAGAAAAATCGATGAGAATAGCCTGGATGCAAAGATTGTCAAAACAATCTCGTTGATCTATATTCTTGAGCAGTTTGAGAAACTTCGTCCAACAGTGGATGAACTGAATGGAATTTTTGCTGCATATGGAGCGGATGCTGTTAATGAGGCGGTAAAACGTCTTGTAGAAGATAAATATGTTGTTTATCTGAAGAGAAGTAATAGTTATCTGCGTTTAAAAGAGACTTCAGGTGTGGATATCCGTGCTCAAATTTCAAATATTGTGGAAAAGCGGGCATCAAAACTGGATATAAAAGCAGTCCTTAATGAGTCAAACTTTGATCATTATCTCTACCCGTCAAGATACAATGACGAAAAAGAGATGACCAGATACTTTGATTTCAGATTCATCGACAGTTCTGAAGTTAGTGAAGATACAAACTGGGCGATTAAACGAGAGAATATTCAGGCGGATGGGGTTGTTTTTGCCATCATTCCTGAAAAAGACGAGGAGATTGAGGGATTAAGAGCGATTCTTAAGAAATCCACGGCAGGATGTGTTGATTGTGTATTTGTTATTCCAAATAGATATCAGGATATCCGTTCAGCAGTGTCTGAATTTGATGCGGTGCAGATTCTTATGCAGACAGTGGATGATGACCCAGTACTGTTTGAGGATTATGAAGTTGTTTATGAAGACCTTAGAGATGTCCTTAGGGCATTTATCGAAGTATATACAAGACCGGAAAGACGAGGAGCAACATATTTTTATAACGGAAGTTTACAGCCTATAGCTAGAAAATCAGACCTGACAAGCTTGCTTTCAACGATTTGTTCTGAACTTTACGGCCTGACACCGGTTATCAATAACGAGGTAATTAACAAGGAAGAACCTACTACGGTCGCTACAAACAGCCGTAATAAATTGATCGCAGGGCTGCTTAGGACTGAATTAGAACCTAACCTTGGTCTTAGTGGAAGTGGACAGGACGTATCCATCATGCGAAGCACAGTGCTTAATACAGGTATAGTTGTTGAGCAGGATGGTGTAGTAAGACTCAATCTCCAACCAGAAGATGAACTGCTTGCTGGAATGCTGGCTGTTATTGAATCTTTTGTGATCAATGCAAGAAAAAATGACGGGGCATGTTTTGCAGATCTTTATAAAGAATTGACATCTGCAGAGCAGCATATCGGCTTAAGAAAAGGTTTGATTCCTATTTATCTGTCTGTAGTATTGCACGAATACAAGAAAGAAATTGTTATTTGTGACAGATATGGTCAGATTACGATGAATGCTGATGCGATTGAACAGATTAATGCCGAACCGGGATTGTTTACACTTTCTTATATTGATTGGAATCCTGAAAAGGAAGAATATATTGCTGCTCTTGAGGAAGCATTCAGTGAATATGCGATTGAAGACAGAACGACGGCTCCGTATGAATATGTCATGATTGCTATGAAGCGTTGGTATATGGAACTTCCGAAGTATGCTAAGAACGCAAAATCCGTTGCTGGCAAAAAAGTTGCGAAAGAGTACAAGTTGTTCTTACAGGAAATGCGCAAGAATGTAGGAAGTTATAATCTAATCTTTAATGCCATTCCTAAAATTTATGGTGCAGAAACGGTAAACAGGGAACTTGCTGAGAAAGTAAGAATGACTAAGAATTATTTCGATGGTGCACTTGAGTGTCTGAAGAATGAGCTTTCAGAGAAGATGCGGAATATGTTCTGTACACTTGACACCGCAGCATGTGAAAAGATGTCTCTGCCGTCCATTATTCGTGACTGGTGTGAAAAATTAGATCAGGCAGCTTTTGAGCAGCTGTTTACTGATGGGACCGATCGTTGTTTAGCGCTTTTCAGAGATGTAACGAACGACGAAGATGCGTTTATTGCAAAAGCAGCTAAGATGGCAACAGACCTTCGTTTAGAAGACTGGGATGAAGATGTTATCAGTATGTTTAGCGGAAACATGGAGCAGTACCGCAATACTGCTGAAAGTTTCCATCGTACTGAAGAAACCGTATCAGCTGCAGAGATTACAGAAGACTATGAACTGACATATAAAGACGAAAATGGCAAGGCGGTTACTAAGCGTTTTGCTAAGGTTGAAGAAAGCAGAAGAGGAAAACTTCTTTACAATGCAATCATCTCTCAGCTTGATTCTATGGGGCAGGCGATTCCAGAACAGGAAAAACGTCAGATTCTTATGGAAGTATTAAAAGAGATGTGTTGAAAGGAGCTGTAGACGCATGGCATATTTTGATAATGCTGCGACAACTTATCCAAAACCAGAATGCGTTTATCAGTATATGGATAAGTTTTATCGCGAATGTGGCGGTAACGCGGGAAGAGGGAATTATGAACAGGCAAAAAGTGCCGGCGAATTGATAGCAAACACCAGGTCAATGATTCAAGATTTGCTTCATTGCCCTACAAAACAGGTTGTCTTTGAGCCGACAGCAACGATTGCTTTAAACCTGATCATTCAGGGAAATATTGAACGCGGGGCACATAATATTTATGTGTCTCCGTTTGAACATAACGCAGTTACCAGAGTTTTGCATCACTTCGAAAAGCAGGAGAAGATTGTTGTAAGACAGCTGACCGTTGGAGAAAACCTTAGATATGATATGGAGCGTATCCGTTATCAGTTTGAGGAAGAAAAACCAGATTTCGTAATCGTATCACATGCAAGTAATTCTTTCGGTGTTGTTGCGCTATTAGAAGATATTTTTGCTTTGGCAAAAAAGTATGGAGCGAGAACTTTAGCAGATATGTCCCAGACTGCCGGTTTGATAGATACAAATGTCGGACTGGAAACTTTTGACTATGCAGTTTTTGCTGGACATAAGACATTGTATGGTCCGACTGGAATTTCTGGATTTGTTATGAATCCAGAAGCGGATTTTCCTGCTGTTTTGTTTGGTGGAACTGGTTTTGAGTCTGCAAATCAGGATATGCCAGAATCTCTACCGCAAAAATATGAAGCAGGAACCTTAAATATTGCAGGAGTTGCTGGTCTATATGCTGCAATTAAGTGGATTAATGAAACAGGTCTTGGTATAATATGGGAAAAGGAGCAGGAACACAGAGCAAAACTGATGGAAATTCTCTCAGGGTACGATTTTATTCATGTCGTTGGTGCGGATAAAGATGTTCCGTATGTTGGAATTGTGTCCTGTCTGATTGATGGAATCAGCAGTGATTCTGCCGGAAATATTTTTGATGAGCAGGGTATTTCTGTAAGAACAGGTTTAGAGTGTGCACCATTAGCACATCAGTTCATGAATACTTATCCTGCGGGGACCATTCGTTTCAGTGTAAGTTATTTTACTTCGGACAAGGATTTCAAAGAACTTAGGAGAGCACTGGATTATATAGAGGATAATTTATAACGTGAATATATAAACAAAGGAGAAGACAATGGCTAACTCAAATTATTCTGATTTCAAAGAAATCGTCAGAGACATTGACGACAGAAAAATCTTGTTGCCTGATTTCCAGAGAGATTTTGTATGGAAAGATGAAGAGAGGCAGAAAAAAATAGTTGCATCTGTACTTACCAAGATGCCAATCGGGAGCATATTACTCTTAACATCCAGTGCTGACGAGTATTGCTCAAAAATAATCGGGCGTAATGCAGACCTTAATACGTCAGATATTACTGGTGATGTGGATTTTCTTTTGGATGGACAGCAGCGTATTACGGTTTTGACGAATGTATTTTCAAATGTAATTCATGATAAATGTCCAAGAGTATCCGAATTGGTCAGCCCATCTTTGAAACGGAGATTCTTTTTAAAGATTCCGAAATGGATTGATGTCCATAACGGAAAAGAAGCGGATTTATTTGGAATTCAGACATTAGCTTTTCCGCTGGCAAATCCAGATGTGGATATTCCGGAATTTCTTTCTGGAGAGATATTATCATTCATAGAAACACAGACTTTTAATGCAAACGATAACAAGCCGTATAATCCTCATAATAACCTGTCGACAGATTTGGATCAGTTCTGTACGAGTTTTTCCAATGGATATCTGATTCCTCTTTATCTTTTGATACAAACAGGAAGAAAAAAAAGTCAGATGCAATTGCGGTTTAAGGACATTATGACCAGAATTTCGGAATATATCAAAAGTGAGATGTACGATTATTTTACGTCTCTTCCTTCTGATGCGGAACAGAGAGCGTTTGTGAAAAAGGTGATGCATGATGATCCGGACGAGTGCACTGAACTTCTTGACAAAGTTACGTATGTAGATGAGTTTGAAACCGTACTTGATAATCGCAAAGACATCTGGGTGGATTCCATGAAAATATATCTTGATTCTTGTGTGAAGACGGTATATCTTTCTCAGATCCGCGTAAGTGCATCCCAGAGAGGCCGTGCAATTGACATTTATGAGAATCTGAATATGGGTGGAGTATCTCTTAATACGTTTGATTTGATCATGGCACGTGTCGCAAAGGTTGATAAAAAGAACTTCCTGCAGCGAATCAAAGAAAGTATTGAGAGTACAAAAACTTATCCAAATTCTGTATTGGAGTCATCCATTAAAACGATTTTGAGTAGTGCATTGACCAATAAAACTTATAATGCAACTTTAAAAACGAATTGTATCAACAAGGGAGAATTAAACCCGAGATATATTGATGCATTTCTTGACGTACTCTGTTTGTATTGTAATAATCCGAGTTTTGATCCTGATAAGTATAAAGTGGATTTTATTAAAAAGGACAAGATCCTGAATCTGGTTCCGGAGGAAATTAACGATAATTGTGAAAAGGTAATTAATGCATTGGATCGTGCCCTTTTCTTTTTCCAGACTCGATGTGGAATCCGAACCATCGGAGAGATTAACTACAACCTTATGCTTGTGCTGGTAGGAACGCTGTTCATGGAAGATAGTTATTTCTATAACTACGAAGTCCACAGATTGTTAGAAGCCTGGTATTGGAGTGTTGTTTTTTCTGGGGAATATGATAAAGATCAGAACTCACACATGATCTCAAATCTCCAGAATATCGTGAGATGCGTCAGTGGAACGAATAGAGATTTGACTTGGTTGAATTCTATTTCTGCCAATGTACTGAAAATGACTAATTTCTCGGATAAAGATCTGCTTCTTATGAATAAGGTAAACGAGGACAGATATCCTAAGCCGGTATTGAGAAATTTCATGTGCCAGTACTTATTGTCTGGAACTTATATGGATATGTTTGATGAAACAAAGAAAATCAGCGTATTCTGTGAGGATGCAGACACTTTGGAAGCCCATCATATCATTCCACTTGGTTCTGCAAAGAAGGTGGGCGAAATTACTGCAGATATCAGAAAGAATCCTCGTCATATCTGTAATTCACCGTTGAATTTTGTATATATTACAAAAGCGGCGAATAAAGATATTTCAGATGATGCACTGGATGCTTATGAAAAGAAAATACAGCCTGCCGCAAAAGCTGCCTTGTTTATTTCATCTTATACGCCGGCAAGTCATGATACAGAAATAAAAGTACGTGGACTGTTAGAAAGCAGATATAGTATGATGCAAGGAACCATTAGCGGAGAGATTAATGATTTATTGACGAATTGGATGTAAGACGTAGCAGCGGCTCAGCGTAAGTTGGGCTACTGTTTTAATATTATAACCAAACACGCACGGATACTCATCAAAAACTACCATCAGATGCATGGAAACTGGTTAAATATGGAATTGTCCATTTGACTGAAAAAATGCATCTGAGGGTGTTTTTTGGATATAGAGAACGAAGGGAATATTTTTCGTAACTTTTTTCTTATTCGAAAAGGTTCCTTACACATGATAGGATATGGTATCCGAATGACCAGAACGAACATCTGCTAATTTCTGGTATTTATGGACTTCTATACAAGCCCGTTTACAACCTGTTATGGTTCTGTAAAGCAGTCCAAAATATAAAATGGAACAGTATATAAGACCAAAAATCATGCCTTTGGTCTTGTATAGTAGCCCAATCAAAATATTGGACTTCTTAATAAGACCACATAAATAGAAGATAGAAAAACAGCAACTTAAGCAATGAAGCCTGGGTTGCTGTTTTTTCTTAAGAATCATATTTTCGTACAAGAAAACTATTCTTCCTTTTCGGCGTCGTATGATCCAAACGGAAGTCTGTCATCTTCATCATCGTATGGGTCGAATGGAAGCCTTCCATCAAAATCTTCTGGTCCGGCAGAAACATTAGGAAACACTAATGTTGAAGAGAGGATGCAACGGTGCGAGAGATATCGTTGTTCGATATTTGAGGAGCATTAAGCAGTGCTGTGAAATTCTGCTGAATGATATCCAGTGTTTTCTGCTTTTTCTGTAGTTCCTTTTTTTCCCGGACGGTAGCAGCTTGTTCAGATTCAAGATTTTCAATCCGCTTCTGGATTTTATTAGAGCTTGGGATTTTGGTAACACCGAGATCCTGAAGCTCTTTTTTTAGTGAATCGTGGAGCTTGTATTCTGCCTGATACTTGGTGCGGTATGCTTTTGGATTATTTGCAGATTTGCAGTTTTCTATTACTTTACGGCAGAGTCGGTAAGAATCGCAGTGTTTCTGAATGATTTTTTGTGTGCTCAGCTCACTGTCGATTTGTGCTATTCTCTGATCAGCCGCTTTAACAGAAGCATCAACATCAGAAATATGCTGCCTGAAATCCTCATAATTCAGTAGGTTATTTTCAGAAAGATAGTTGAAAGTACGAGCCGCTTCTTTCAGGTTATTGAGTTTTGCCCATCGTTCAAATCCTTCTCGATTGCCGGTCGTAACATACGTGGAGATATTGATATACAGGCGGGCTTCTCTGGACAGATGCTTTGGAGTTTTCACTTTACTACGATTTTTAGCCAGACGGATGCGGACATTTTCTTCCGAATAATAGCTTCCGAGAGATTTCATATAAGTGAAGTTTTTCTGCTCCGGTGCACGGAAGGATAGGTGCTTTCCTTGTCGAACTTCATATCCTGCTAACTGCATTTTTTGTAGAAATTCCTCATAGTTGATGGAAGTCCAGATTGCTTTATCAACTGCGACACGTAGCTTGGCTTTCCAGCTGGTGCCACGATGATATTCCATATTCTCTTTATAGCTTTTACCTTTTTCTCCGGTTGGCATACTGGTGGCAAGTCCATTTTCATGGCAGATACGATTACTGATTCTGCAGAGTTTGTGGTAGCTCCGCTTATTGGAAACATACTTGTGATGATCAACAAAACTTGCTGCATTAAAGATGATGTGGTTATGGATATGATTTTTGTCAACATGGGTACTGATCACGTATTCATATTTTCCTTTCAGTGCTTCATCTGCAAATTGCTGTCCCAAGCGATGGGCAGTTTCGGCATCAACTTCTCCAGGTTTAAATGACTGGATCAGATGAAATGCCAGGTTATCGCCTTTGTCCATTCCATTCTTTTTTGCCAATTCTCTTGTCATAGAAAATTCAAGATCTGCAGTTTCCGGGGAACAGCCAAAACTGGAAACTAACAGTTTTTCATCTGTCTTATCTGGATTTGTAATATAGTCCAGAGCTTTCTTGTCTGTTACTTTAATGGGGAAGATCTTAAGATACGCCATAATTCTTTCACCATCTCTTTCAATTCTTTCATTTCTTCCGGATATAGATCTCCGGTGGTATTTACCTTTTTTGCAATCTGGTTGATATTTACGCCAATCTTGTGCATTTCCTCATACTGTTTCTTCAGTGGAGTTGTATCGGCGTTGACGATGTAACCGTCGATTGCCATTTTACGAAGATAAGCTCCCATATTTTTTGTCTTTGATTCAATCATCTTTCTACGAATAAGCTTTTTTTCTTCAGGGGAAACACAAAACAAAATCTGTATATTTCTTTTTCTCTTTGCCATAGGCAGATTCTCCTTTCCTTGGTTCTTCGAAGTAGTGACTTCTGTGATTTTAATTTAGGGCCGGGTTCCCTAAATTGTACTTTCAGCGGGAGTGTATATACACTTCCTGTCCTTGCTATTTACCGGTGGCAAAGCCGCCGGAAGAGAGTCCTTAAAAAAGATCCCTCTATAAATAAGGTACTGAGAGAAGAAAAAGAGGACATCGAAGCTCAGAAGTATGACGCAGGAATGATTCTGTGGTATAGTAAAATCTGAACGAGAAAGAAGAAAAGAGGTCATACCGATGTCACGGAAAAATCATAAGATGATAGATGGAAGACTACTGCAAACGGATAAAAAGTATTCCCAGTTAAAAATGAAGCAGAAAGAAAAGATTGCAGAATGGATGTTTCAGGCAACCAGAGATTATTATATGAAACAATGTACATTTCCGAATGACAAACATCTGGAAGAAGTAGTGGATTCTGTTTATGAAAAAATCGAAGATGCAGAAATCTGGATTCCATACGGGGAGGTCTTCAAGCATTATAAATCCAAACGATCGGATATCAACAAACGTGTCAGAAAATCTCTGAATGAAAAAGAAGAGAGCCGGATTGAGAAGGTCTGTTTTATGAATATGTGTATGATTCAGGATGATGAAGGAAAGGTACTGGCACTGGATAAAGTAAATGATAGCTATACCGGTACAACTTTTCCAGGTGGTCACGTAGAAGCAAATGAGATTTTCCAGAAATCCATGATTCGAGAAGTCTGGGAAGAAACAGGACTTACGATAGAAGCACCGAAGCTTGGAGGATTATATCATTGGCATAAGAGTGGAGTGCACTATGCCATTACCCTGTATAAAGCGAATAAGTTTACCGGAGAATTGAAGAGTTCTGAGGAAGGAAGAGTTTATTGGATTCCGCTGGAAGAGTTGAAAACAAGAGAACTTGCTACAGGTATGGAATACGTTTTGCAGATTCTGGAATCAGACAAGGTGGATGAGTGCTATATGCATCTGGAAGCAGATGGATATGTGGGAGATTTGTATTAAAGAATTTTGTAAGAAATGGCTGCCTGATCATTGGAGAAAAGACAGCCATTCTTTATAAGATACATCATTCATCTATTCTGTTTTTTGCTGTTCACTTTTGGAAGTGAAATTAATATATTTGGCACGTTGTAAAATTGAGATAACTGCATCAATGCTTTCTGGATTGGAAAAGCTCATGATAAAAGGTTCCTCTTCAAATTCCATGGGTTCGAATCCGGGAATCTGATCTGGATTCTTAATTATATGGATGGGACGTGCACTCTGGTTATAAAATGCCAGTTGTGCTGAATCTGTAGTGTTTCCGATGACACCAATACCTACGTCACCTTTTCCAAAATCTATTCTACGTTTATTTAAGTTGATCATATTCAAAAATCTCCTTTTTCAAAAATAGCATATTTAGTAATTTTCTATTATTCCCGAAGTAGGGATATCTTTTAAAAAGTCACTGTTGGAAGTGATCGGAGAATCTATAATCTGAACGCCGCTTCGTTTCATCATTCGGAATTTGAAATCAAGAAGTTCCGGTGGAACTTTCAGTTCAGCGGCAGCCTGGAAAAAGGACATATCAGCGTTAAGCATCTCCAGGACATCTTCATCCTCCAGAAGATAATCAGCGGCAAAGCAATTGGCTTCATATTCACATTGTGATACTCCATCGAATAATTCAAAATCATGAAAACACTTGATCTGAAGGGTTTTCTGATGAAGGAGTGCGTGTCCGATTTCGTGAATCAGGATAATCTGCTGTATGATTTCCGGCAGATCACTGTTAATGACGATGCAGGTCTTTCGACATTCCCGCATACAGAAGCCTTTACAACAGTTTGGATCAGTTCCAAGCGGAAGCTTCTTAACAATAATATGCATAGAGGCTGCAAGGCGGTACGGATCACTTTCCTGATATTTTGTTTTTACTTTATTAACAGTGTCTCTTATACATTTTGAACTCATAAAAACACCTCGATATTTCATAAGATAGTTTGCTGCAAGTATAGAGTAGCAAAAGTGCTGTACGAAAATACGGACACCTATGAATCACATTCTGTTTCAGTGTTTTTCTTTTTCCGTCCAAATGTCTTTTTAGCTTCCATCTTACAGGAAAGATATGCTTTGGTTACAGCCTGATAAAATGCATCTTTGGCTTCTTCGTCCAGTTCACCGCCTGCGAAAAGAGCACGGTTGGCTTCGAGAATCTCATTGATGTCTCTGGCTCCTTTTTCACCAAGCTGTCCATTGACTTCATCAATATAATCCATTTTTTCAATTCCATAAGAAGGATCTGTGATCTCGTCATGTTTCAAATAATCGTAAGAGACATTTAATGCATGAGCGAGCTTTCTCATAGTAGAGATTCGTGCGATGGTGCCGGAACTTTCATAAGCTGCGATCGCACGCTGGGATACGCCGACCAGTTCTGCAAGTTCTTTCTGTGTCAGATGATTTTGTTCTCGTTGATATTTAATCTTGTCTGAAAAATTCATAGTGGGATCCTTTCCAAGTTTTTGAAATCGTAACTTCATCAACTTTATAAAAACTATTGACAGAGTTCATTATCACGTATAAAATACAAACAAATGTTCGTGAAGTTAGTAGAAATTATAATCTATAAACTTCACAAAGTCAATATGAAGCAAAGAACTTTTATTATGATTTTTAAGACTGGTAGGTGAATGTTATGAGCAGGACAATTCTCCATTCAGATATGAATTGTTTTTACGCAAGTGTCGAGATGCTGCATCATCCGGAACTTGCCGAAAAGCCGATGGCAGTCGGTGGTGATCCGGAGGCAAGACATGGAATTGTGCTGACTGCGAATTATATTGCAAAGCGAGCCGGAGTAAAAACAGGTATGGCATTGTGGCAGGCAAGGCAGGTTTGCCCGGAAATAATTTTTGTACCGCCTCGCATGGATCTTTATTTGAGGTTTTCCCGAATGGCACAGGAGATTTACAGTGAATACACGGATCAGAGAGAACCATTTGGGATTGATGAAAGTTGGCTGGATGTAACTGCCAGTACTTCTATCAAGGGAGACGGAATGAAGATTGCAAAAGAGATCAGCAGTCGGATTAAATATGAACTGGGCGTTACCGTAAGTATTGGTGTTTCCTGGAATAAGATATTTGCAAAGCTTGGTTCAGATTATAAAAAGCCGGATGCCATCACAGAGTTTTCCAAAGACAATTACAAGGATATTGTATGGAAACTTCCAGTGGGTGATTTACTTATGGTTGGAAGAAGCACTGAACGGACGATGAAGAAACTAGGTATTTGTACAATTGGAGATCTGGCAGGTGCAGAACCTTCTATATTAGAAACATATCTTGGAAAGATGGGATTGGTACTTCATACCTTTGCAAATGGATGGGATGAAACTCCAGTTTCAGTAGAAGGATATAAAGCACCGATCAAGTCTATCGGGAACAGCACAACAACACCAAGAGATCTTGTTAGTGAATTGGACGTGAAGATAATTTTGATGGCTCTTTCAGAAAGTGTAGGAGCAAGGCTTCGTGAAAATGGTTTCCAATGCAGGACAGTAGAAATCTCGATTCGGGATAATGGACTGTATCATTTCACAAGACAGTGCAAGCTGGACAGTGCAAGTAATCTTACAGAAGAAATTGCCAGAACAGCATTTGAGTTATTTCAGAAAAACTATAACTGGGAACATCCAATTCGTAGTCTTGGTGTTCGAGGATGTGATCTGGTATCAGAAGAGATACCTTATCAGCTTGATTTATTTATGGATGAAACGAAAAGAGAAAAAATCAAAAAAATGGACCAGGTGGTAGATGAGATCCGTGGAAGGTTCGGTTATCAGAGTATTCAGAGAGCATTTATGTATCAGGATAAGATACTCGCACAGTTAAATGCTAAAGAACACACGATTCATCCACAGGCATATTTTCATGGATAGGAGAGAGCAGGTGTTTTGTAATGACAGCTAAAGTGTATGTAGATGTCCTGGCAGTATTCAGCCGGGAAGGAGAATTGATCCCTACAGCGTTTGTCTGGGAAGATGGACGTAAGTATGCGATTGATAAGGTTTCAAAACCGGAGCGTTGTGCCAGTCGAAAAGCTGGCGGAACCGGATACCGTTATACCTGTCAGGTGGGCGGGAAAATCTGTCATCTGACTTATGAAGAAAATTATAAATGGTTTATGGAACGTAAATAATGGCGCCCTAAAAGGGAGCCCTGAATCAGGCCCCCTTTGGAGAGATAGATATTCGATGAGAACATCAGCAGTCGGGGATACATCCTTTCCCGTGAGAACCGATTGCTTTCAATAGATCATACAGTTGCCGGTCAGCCAGAAATAGAAGCTATCACACGGCGGAGATTTCTGCGGAATCTGCATGAAGAGATGTTAGGACAGTGACAGACTGTGAATGGAACAAACAATATAATGATTGGTCTGGCTGCGGAAGCGGTCGGGAAGGAGGACAATTATGCAGAGAATACAGGATATGTTTATCAATATGGAAGAAGTGGCAGAGGATGCTTATAAGAATACGGAATTATTGCTGAGTCAGTATACCAAGGTAATGTTCCGTATTGAGAAGAATCTTGTGGATATTGATTATGAAATGTATGCAGAAGAAGGGAAGTATCTGAAGGAAATGTTATATGATCTGGTAGATTTTGATGCGACTGCAGAGAAACGCAGAATCCAGGAAAAGCTTCTGAATAATGATATGAATCTCTGTTTGCTTGAAATTATGAGAGATTCCCTGATAGCTTTGAGGGATTATCCAAAGAATGGACAGCTGTATTATCGGCTTTTGAAATATAGATATTTTGAAGCAGGAAATACGAATGAAGATGTGATGCTGATGCTGGATGATATGCCAAGCACCACTTATTATCGAAACCGTAAGAAAGCAATCCGGTTGTATGCAACAATGCTCTGGGCATTTACACGACCGGAAAAGATACAGAATAAGATGGAGGAAATAAACTGGAAGAAAAGTGGAAGTAAAGTGGCAGTGAACTGACAGTAAACTGGCATGTGAATGGTATTACAATGAAAATAAGTGCATGTTAGAATTGATATGCTGAGAGAAATAGACCTTCGCAGACGTAATGTTTGCGGAGGTTTTTCTTTTCTAGAAATTGAGGATCACCTTATTTTGTGTAGGGTCAAAGCTATTATGTTGGTACTACATGAAAGTGTGAATCATTTTTTTGTTTTTGTATGTAAAAGACATATTAATAATGTAAAACAAGGCGTCAGGCTGTGTCAAATGTGACATGGCCTTTTTTTATACCCAAAAAACAGGTTGCAGATTTGAAAAAGCTTCCTTTTTAACAGGTAGATGCCGGAAAGGAAGCATATCAAGATGCAGGGAAGAGGCAGGCATTATGCCAGATATCCATGATTTTTCGATTTGTCACAAATCAACAAAAACAACAAATCGGAGGAATAATCATGGAAGAAAGAAAATACACATTTTACGACAGATATCAAAAGGTGAAATACGCTAATATTACTGCAGAGGAGCAGGAAGTTCTTAATATTTCTTATAATAAGGAGCATTATATGTTTGATCAGCAGCATCAGAGAAATAATACAGTATTATTTTGTGGATTAGAATCAGAAAACGGTTGTGCGACAGACTTTATCGCAGATAGCGGATGTGACATTGCATCGGATATCACAACGGAGATTTTTTTCAAAGAACTCTTTAGTGATCTGACAGAGAAAGAAAAGAAAATCGTGAGCGATTATTTTATCATGGGGAAACAGGTTAAGAAAATAGCAGAAGAACTGGGCATCAGCACACGTCAGGTGAGTAGAGACAAAAACAGTGCTTTGGCAAAAATGTTAAAGAAAATGAAAGCAGCTGGATATGAATCATATGCTGAGGCGGCAGGTGCATTTCTGCAGGAAAGCGATTATATTCCAACCCAGATGGAAACACAGAATTCAATTATGAAAAAAAGAACTGGGGAAGTGAGATTGCCATCGGATAACAAGGCAAAAAAATAGATGGATTAACTATCAGTTCTTCGTAACCGAACAGGACGAGGACGGCGAGGAAACAGGCGAGGATGTGACCCGTGACGATAGCTGGAACTATGCCGACATTCTCTGGAACGGCATCCAGGCGAACAAGGTACAGAAAGCCTTTGACAAGCTGAATTATCGGGAACAGACATTGCTGGAGAAACGACTTGCCATCTGCATGACCTGCGGGCGTGTAGGTTTCTGGAAAGACCGTCCCACCTTTGAAGAACTGGCTGTTATGTTTGAGGGCAGCACCGCCAGCGGTGCAGAGCGAGCCTACCGCAGAGCAGTGGACAAACTGACGGAACTTCTGGTTGCTGAAGGTGCAATCCATGCTGTCCGGCTGAAACAAAAATCCAAAACCAAACGAAAAAAGAAAATCGCCGCCGCAATCTACGAATATCAAGCAGACTGCGACAGCGAATGGGGCGAAATTGTATTCGATTTTGAAAGCGGCACAGGGTCGATTGTCCGGCTTGCCGATTGGGATACAATTAAAACGAACTGGTTTGCCAATGAGGCGATCCGGTATATTTTATCATTGTCGCCTGATGCTCTCACAAAATATATGCTCGTCCCCCTTGAGCCGCCACTTATATCTTGAATCCTTACAACAACTGTAAGTGGTATTTGCTGTGTTCCCATGCTATCATTTTATTACAAATGATAGGAGGTATTCACATGAAACCCATTTTGAATATTGAAAATTTAACAAAAATCTATGGCAATGTGCCAAGTCAAACAAAGGCACTGAATGGGATCACCTTCCAGGTGATGCCGGGAGAGTTTCTTGGCATTATGGGAAGCAGCGGTTCTGGTAAATCCACACTGCTCAATTGTATTGCGACTGTGATTCAACCCACAGGTGGAAGCATTCAGGTGGAGGGCGTTAATCTGCAAGCACTCAAGGGAAGGACTCTTGCAGATTACCGTGGAAAAATAGTTGGTTATCTATTTCAGAATTTTGAGCTACTGGATAATCTGACCGGACGTGAAAATATACTGCTTCCAACTTCTCTGCATGGTATACCCGAAAAGGAGAGCAGCCAGCGTCTAAGCCAGTTAGCGAAGTATCTGGAAATCAACGATGTTCTGGACAAATTTCCCTCCAAGATGTCTGGGGGGCAGCGCCAGCGTGTAGCGGCAGCAAGGGCGCTAATCCTGAACCCCAGAATGATTCTTGCCGACGAGCCTACCGGTGCTTTGGATTCCAAGAATGCAAGAAACATTATGGAAAAACTGTCCGGCTTGAACTGCGACGAACAGGCAACGATCTTGATGGTGACCCATGATTCCAATGCCGCCAGTTTCTGCAAGCGCATTCTATTCATCCAGGATGGCATTATTTTTCATGAGCTTCGCCGTGGTGATGAAAGCCAGCATGAGTTCTATGGACGTATCCTGAAGGTGATGGCGCAACTGGGAGGGGGGAGTTCCAATGTTCTCTAATCTGATTTTTCGAAATAGCCACCGCAGCCGAAAGGAAAACGGTCTGTTTTTCAGCTCCCTAGTAATTTCTATTATTGCCTTTTATATGATTCTTTCCATCTCCACCCAGGATGTAATGATTTTTTTGCAAAAAATGGAGAGCGATGCAGTGAACAAACTCTTGCTTCTGATTCCTGTGTTTTACGGAATGACCCTGGGGATTCTTTTCTTTTTGATTTACTTCGCCTGCAAGTATCAATTTGAGCGCAGACGCCACGAGTTTGGTGTCTATCTGATGTTGGGAATGCGCAGAAGCAAACTGTTCTGGATGCTTTTGGTGGAGGATTTGTTAAACAGTATTCTGGCACTGCTCATTGGCTTGCCTACGGCTGTAGTGCTTTCGGAAATCGTTAGTCTTGTCACCGCCAAGCTTGTGGGTATGGGGATCATCGGCCATCATTTTTCTTTGTCTTGGTCCGCAATGAAATGGACACTGGCAGGATTCTTGGGTATTAAACTGCTGGCACTTCTGATTTTGAGCGGAAAGATTAGTCGACAGGAGATTGGAACTTTATTATCCCAGCCGACGAACCGCCCCAAAAAGCAAATGCCCTCCGTTATCTATGGGCTGGCTGCTGTATGCGGAAGTGTGATGTTGGCAGTGGCTTACTACATGGCGATTCAGGGAATTGCATGGACGAAGGTAAGTATGATGGGGCTGACTTTACTGTTGGGTTCGGCTGGTACGATGCTGCTGTTCTACGGAATGCGGGCACTGATTGCACTGATTGTTAAAAAAGGCAATGGAAATAAGCAGCTTCATGTATTTACCTTCCGTCAAATTCAGGAGAATGTCATTCATCAGTCAAGCTCCATGGCAATCAGCTCTCTGCTGATTCTGGCAGCACTGTGTTGCTTTGGTGCAGGCGTGGGAATCGCAGGAACAAACAATCTATCCACCGGTCATGTAATCGACTATACCTTTGAAGATTATACCGTTGAAGATTCGGCGCAGGTTCTTCCAAATATACAGGCAGCCCTGAAAGAAAACGGTTTGGAAAATCAGTTTTCTGAGCTTTTTGAAATGAAGGTTGGGCATATTCGCACCACAGAAGATTATGAGAATGCCTACAGCATGGACGCTGTTATGGACTCTCTTCGGAGCCTGCCCCAGTCGGAAGATCGGGATGTCCTTCTGAACAATCTTGGTTATGCCACATACCCGTATTTGATTTGTCTGTCGGACTATAATCGTTTACTGGAATTGTCCGGCAGGCCCGTCATTAAATTAAGTGAAGATGAAGCCGCTGTTTATATAGGTTCCGACTTTACTACTGTAAATCGTACCGCAATGCTGAACGGCATACTTGCTGAACAGCCTGAAACGGAACTGGTTGGCAGTCCGATTTATCTTACTGGAGAGGTTCAGTCTGTAAATTTGATTACGGATCGTTCTATTACTTTGTCCTTTGCATTGATTCTTCCGGATGAAGCCTTCTTCTATCATACCCAAGGAATGTATGATACGTATGTGAATGCGGTACTTAGTGAACAGGCTATGGAAGGAAATAGCCTTATGACTGCCTATTCTGGTCTGAACGAGGAGCTGGACGAAATAGGTATCGAATATGAAAGCTATCTTCAGAACATGGGACGCCAGCTTTTCTATACTGTAGCATCCAGCTATATCACCCTCTATCTGGCGATTGTGTTCCTGGTGGTTGCCAACACCATTGTGGGTGTTCAGTTCCTGATGAGCCAGCAGAAAACCGGGCGTAGATACCAGACCCTGATCCGCCTGGGAGCCACTTACGAAACCCTTTGCCAGTCTGCCGGAAAGCAGATTGCGTGGTTTATGGGACTTCCTGTATTGGTTGCAGCTGTCAGCAGTCTGTTTGGAGTCAGAGCGTTGTTTACAGGGATACTCTCGTCCCGAACCCGTGGGACAGTGTCTGAAATGCTGCTTGTATCTGCTGCTATGATTTTGCTGCTTTGCGTGATAGAATATATTTATATGAGAGTGGTCAAGCACTCCAGTGATCGGTATTTGCTGACACTGATGCAGCCGCAGAGAGAAGAATAATTGGGAAGGAGGTGCTGTCGTGAAAAAAATTGCTGTTGTGGAAGATGAAGTCTATATGCGGGAAGAACTCTGCAATATGCTCCAAAAGGACGGGTATCTTGTGGAGGCAATCACCGAGTTTGAAGATGCCGCTCAGCTCTTGGCAGCCCTCCGTCCTGACCTTGTGATCTTAGACCTGAATTTGCCGGAGATCAGTGGCTTTCAAATCTGCCAGGAGCTAAAGAATAAAACAGCTATCCCCGTCCTGGTACTGACTTCCAGAGACCAGGTAAAGGATGAACTGCAAGCGTTCCAGTTGGGTGCAGATGAATATTTGACGAAGCCGTGCAGAAAAGACCGGCTTCTTGCCAGGGTATCCAATATTCTCAAAAGGTATGAAGGCCGTACCAACCTCATAGAGGGATTGGATTTCTTGTTGGACCAGCAGACTTACACACTTTATATTCATAACACCTCTGTGGTGCTTCCCAAAAATCAGGGAAAACTGTTGGTTGCTCTTTTGGCCAGTGGTGATGCTCTGGTCACGACGGAGCAGCTTTGCTTAGCACTATGGGGAACCACAGAATACATAGACGAAAATGCCTTGCAGGTTAACCTGACCCGGTTGAAAAAGACGATGTCCGGTCTGGAGATGAAGCAACGAATCGTTGCGGTTCGTGGGATGGGCTATCGTTTGGAAGCGGAGGTATCTCCATGAAGCAGTTTTGGCGCATAATAGAACGGTACTACCCTTGGCTGCTGTTGCTGCTGGGTGTGGATTGCTTTTGTTTTATCATTTTTTGGATTTCTGACATTCAGGCATTTCAGACCTTGATTGGGTTAGTGGTTCTGACAAGCATCCTTCTGTTTTCGGCGATCCTGTTTGTACTAAACAAGCGGGAGACCACCCGCCGGGAGCTGTTCCGGGATTTCCTCAGTGATCCTACCATCTGCAACGAGGAAAGGCTGCTCAGTGTCATCAGCCGGGAAGAAGGAGAATCTATCCGGCTTCTGGCCTCAGTTTTACAGGAACACAAAAATGAGAGTAGCAGTATGGCAGATGCCCTACGGGACTATGAAGAATATGTGGAAGGCTGGGCACATGAAGCGAAAACGCCCCTGTCGTTGCTGACCATGCTTTTGGATAACCGAATCGACGAAATATCGCCTTCCCTGCAAGCTAAGTTGGATTATGTCCGTAGTCAACTTCAGGAGAATGTCACGCAGATGCTTTACTATGCCCGGTTAAAGAGCAGTACAAAGGATTATCGGTTTGAAGATGTCAATTTGAATGACTGCTTGGGGGAAGTTCTGGAGGACTATGCCCCACTTCTGGAAGAAAAGCAGTTTGTAATTCTCAACAAACTGCAATCTGAAACAGTTTATACAGACCGTAGAGGGCTTCAGTTTATGTTGGGACAAATCGTGAGCAATTCCATAAAATATAGCAGTGATAGTCCCATGCTAACGATTTCCATGATACATTCGGAGACCGCAGATGTCCTTTCTGTTGAGGATAACGGCATTGGTGTAAAAAAATATGATCTGCCGTATATTTTTCAAAAGGGCTTTACCGGGGATTCTACTGACAGCCGAAAGAAAGCTACTGGTATAGGGCTTTACCTGGTTAAGAAGATGGCTGACGATCTAAACCTTCGTCTGGAAGCTACTTCCCAGTGGGGAAAGGGCTTTAAGATAGTCATTTTCTTTCCAAAACTGGGATCCAACGGTGGAAAATAATATAAACAGAAAAACGCCCGCAGGATTTTCTCCTGCGGGCAGCATGTTGTCAGCTATCCAAAGGCTTGTATTCTGTTACAGTTTTCAAATAGGTTTCGGGATCGCCGTTCAAGATAAGGTCTGCATATCCAATCGGGTCATTGTAAATCAGATAGTCAAGCTCTGACCGTTGATATATATTGTCGGCAACCTCGTTCTCCACTGCAATGGTATCAATCGCAATCATGCTGCCATCGGCGAATTTCAGTTCTACACAGCAGTTATCCATATTGTAGGCACAAGATATTAAGGTCTTCATGGTATGTCCTCCATAATTCGTAATATAAAGCGAAAATCCCGTCTGACTTCCTGTTAGAAATCAGACGGGATTTGTCCGTATGCACCACGGAAACCGTCAACTAACAGTTGATAAGTAAATTAGTTCCTTATCACTGTTAAGCCAACATGAATAACAAGTTAGAAGTAATCGGCATTGATCATGGCTGGTCAATGATGAAAACAATCTTTCGGGTATTTGTCACAGGTGTTAAGGAGATTACAAGTCTGATGTTATAAGTTACTATGAGCAGAAAACATTCTGGTCTTTATGCTGTTACATGGTGCGCAGCCGCAAAGGAATCAAAATGCTGATAAATCTGATAAATATCAGCTATTCCTCAATGAAGCTTTTGCCTTATGTTGATGACAAATTTGCCGGCTACAGGAATAAAAGCGTTCAGGATTTCAGATTTGCCCTAAGCGAAGGAATTCGTAGCCAGGTATTTTTTGCCACTTTCGTGGAGAAAGTCGAAAACCAGATAAAATCAATCTCTGTCATAAATGCCTCTAAACTGTTTTTACATCGTAGTGGTTATGCAAGTTCTAAATTTAAAAATAATTTTCACGAATAACTAACTTTTCTATATGCTGAATTGTCATAAAATATAGATTATTAAATTTGAAAGCAGATTGAAGGTGATAAACATGAGAAGTTATAAAAGGTATACCAGGCGAAAGAGACTTTTGAAGCAAATCGCTGTGGTTGCTTTAGTGTTTATATTGGGATTTGTGCTTTTGCGGGCTGTTTCGTATATGGTGATTCAGGGTGAAATTCCGATGATTAACAGTTTTAATCTATTTAGAAGAGAAGCTGATACTTCTTTTGGATGGAACTTGATTCTTGTAAATGACGATTATTGTGTTCCCCGTAATTATGAGGTAGAACTCACAGAATTATCAAACGGAGAAAAAGTGGATTCGAGAATCTATCCTCAGCTTCAGCAGATGTTTGATGATGCCAGAGCTGAGGGACTTGAATTATTTGTAAGAGAAGGGTACAGGACAACTCAGGATCAGAAAGATATTATGAATGAAAGAATTCAGCAGTATCAGAATGAAGGCTATTCACGTGGGGAGGCAAAAAAACTTGCGAAAGAATATGTTGCCGAACCTGGAACAAGTGAGCATGAACTTGGGATAGCCGTTGATATCAATGCGGATACGTCCAAGTGTTCTTCGGATGCTGTTTATACATGGCTTGCCAATAATGCATATAAATATGGTTTTATTAAAAGGTATCCTGATAATAAGATAGAAATTACAGGAGTGAACAATGAACCCTGGCATTATAGGTATGTAGGGGTGGATGCTGCCCTGGAAATGCAGGAAAAAGGATTGTGTCTGGAGGAGTATATCGAGACTCTAAAATAAAAATTAAAAAATAATTTATCTTTAACTAACTTTTTATGCTTGTTAGGTGTCTTAGTATATAGGAGGGTAAAATATAGGGGGCAAATGAGGAAGGAGGAATGAGATGACTTCTGACTTCTTATTACTACAGAAAATCAGAAACGGCAACAACCATGCAGGTAATCAGTTTGTTGAAAAATATTATTCTTTTATCTATCAATATTGCTTTCTGCACATCCACAATCAAGAATGTGCAGAAGATATGGTACAAGAAACTTTTGTGAGGTTTTTCGGAGCGCTGATGAGCGGAGCTGAAATAGGAAAGGCGAAGAGCTATCTATACAGCATAGCGGGAAATATCATTAAAAACTACTATAAAAAAAAGAAGGAAATATTATTGGATCAGTTGCCGGATATAGAAAAGGATAATCTGTCAGAGATAGAAATCCGGATTGATGTAGAACGGGCGTTAGATCTGCTTCCGGAAGAAATAAAAGAGACGGCAATCTTGTTTTTCTTTCAGGGGTTAAAACAAAAAGAAATTTCTGATTTATTACATATAAAATTATCACTTGTAAAATATCGTGTTTCGAAAGCAAAAGAATTACTGTCAAAACAGTTGGAGGAGGGAAGAGATTGAAGCAGTATCAGAGAAAAATCAAGGAGTATAAATCCTTGATACAGAAGGAATATATACAGGAAACGGCAGTTTGCACAGTAATGGAACGGTGTTCAGACATTGTGAGCCGTCAGGATAACAGACGGGCGTCGTATTTTGAATTTTTATTTGAGCAGTTCAAATTTATCAAGAAAAGATGGTGGGCCCTGCAGGGAGGAATCCTGTTTCTGCTTTGGATTCTGCTGACGGACTCAGATGGAGGAGCAAATACAGAGCGGACACTGGGGGCTATGTCGGTGATGTTTTCTGTGATGATCGTACCTGAAATCTGGAAGAACCGGAGATTTTCTGCAGTCGAGATCGAAAAAACGGCATTCTATTCACTGCGCCAGATCTGTGCTGCAAGGACATTGCTATTTGCAGCAGTGGATCTGGTTATGATTACAGCTTTTTTCAGTATTTCAGTTTATACGCTACAGATTTCGGCATACCGGCTCATCATAGATTTTCTAGTTCCGTTTAATGTTTCCTGTTGTATCTGTTTCCGACTATTGTATAGCAAATGGAATGATATGGAGTATATTGCCGTTTTTCTAAGTATAGCCTGCATACTGATCTGGACGCTGATTGTGTCGACAGATTCTATTTATCAGAGAATTTCGATGCCGATTTGGGTTGGCTTACTGATTATATCATTTGGTTATCTGATCTTTTGTGTTCACAAATCGCAATGTAACTGCGAAATAAACTGGGAGGTGAAGTCGAGTGGAACTGCAATTTAAAAATGTAACAAAAGATTATGGAGATGTACATGCAGTAGATCACGTAACATATTCTATGGAGAAAGGTGTATATGGGTTATTGGGAGTAAACGGAGCGGGGAAATCCACTTTGATGCGGATGCTGTGTACAGCGATAAATCCGACAAGCGGAGAAATCTTGTGGAATGGAAAGGATATCTTCAGTTTGGGAGCATCTTATAGAGGGATACTCGGTTATCTGCCGCAGAATTACGGGTTTTATCCGGATCTTTCAGTGTATGACTACATGATGTATATTGCATCCATCAAAGGACTCCGTCCCATTGTGGCAAAGAAAAGGGCTTTAAAACTGCTAGAGCAGGTCGGGCTGGCTGAAAAGCGGAAAAAAAAGATGCGGACTTTATCAGGAGGAATGATCCGGAGAGTCGGAATTGCTCAGGCGATGTTGAATGATCCGCGGATATTAGTATTGGATGAGCCAACCGCCGGTCTTGATCCGAATGAGAGAATCCGGTTCCGAAATCTGGTCAGCGAATTGTCGGAAGACCGCCTTGTCCTGCTGTCTACCCACATTGTGTCAGATGTCGAATACGTGGCAAATGAAATCATATTGATGAAAGAAGGAAAATTTTTCTATACAGGAACATCGGATGAGATTATTTTGTCTATGGATATGTCAGTATGGAATTGTACTGTGCCTAAAAGGGAACTGAATAATTATATGAAGAAATATCTGACTGGAAATGTAAGGACAGTTGCCGACGGAGTGGAACTAAGAGTCCTTTCAAAAACGCCGCCGGCAAGGAATGCAGTACAGGTGGAGACAACACTGGAGGATGCATTTCTTCTGTATTTTGGAGAAAAGGCAGGTGATAAAGATGATGTTCAAATATGAGTTGAAAAAGATCTTTTCTAAGCGGATTAATCAGGTCTTGCTTGCGGCAGTGCTTGTGGTGACGATTATTTATTCCGGTATGGCAATCGGAAGTATGCGTTATGTGGATGAAGAGGGGCAAGATCACACTGGGATTGAAGCGGGACGGCTTCTGGCTGAAAATATCAATCAATGGAAAGGAAAACTTACAGCGGAGAAAATTTCCGAAGTAATAGATGATTACAAGACGATATCGGCCAAATATCCAGATGAAATACCAAATACAGAATATGGAAAAACAGTACAGTCATATTACGATATTTATAGTTTTGTAATTGGCATAATGACTCCAGATTCAGAATGGAATGAAAGTGTAGTAGATCAGCTTTCAGATGAACAGCTACAGAATATCTATACAATCTATCAGGACAATATGAAGAAAATAGTGGAAGAGTATGGTACTACACCTGAAAAGAGAAGTTATCTGGAAAGCGTTTATAAAAAGATAGAAATACCTTTTACGTTCGAAGCAAAAGATTCCTGGGCTACGATGACAATGTACGCACAAACTTATGTACTGTTAATGGCAGTGATCATAGGTTTTTTGGTAGCCGGTATATTTTCCGGAGAGTTCCGCCCGGGAACAGAGGATGTTTTTTTGGCCACTAAATATGGAAGATCGAAGGCAATAAAAAACAAGATTTTTGTGGGAATACTTGTGTCAACGGTTACCTATTGGATCGGAGTGGGTATATTGTCTCTTATCTCATTTGCAGTAATGGGAACAAGTGGATTTTTCACACCGTATCAGATTGATGATCCATACAGTATTTATGTTATGACATATGGAGAATATTATTTGCTGATACTTGTGGGCGGATATATCGCAACGATGTTTTGTGCTGCTCTGACTATGCTGGTGACAGTTAAGATGCATACACCGAATTTGGCGGTTTGTATCCCATTTTTCCTGCTTTGTATGATGCCGTTTATCGCAAGAGTATTACCGGCATTTGATGATTTTTTCAATTTGCTGCCGACTGTATTGACTAATATTTTTAATGCAGTGAGGACGCCGATTATTTTTCAGATTGGTTCGTTTGTATTTTGTCAGATTTCGTTCTTGATGTTCCTGTACATCGTATTATTTATTGTACTGTTGCCTTTAATATATAGAGGTTATAACCGATATGGATTAAAGAAGAAATAGTATTACAATCTAGAAAAGGGGTGCACTACTATGCTGAGAAAGTTGAATTGTTTTTTAAACATCGTTATTGGTTCATTCATAGGAGTTTTCATTGGGTTCGGAATTTATAAGTTCTGGCACTTCAAAAACTATCCAAATTTATATGCCATGCAGTCTGCACCATGGTACACAGAGTTGCTGTTGGATGGTGCCTTGGTGGCAGTTTTGGTGGTCGTATGTATTATACTAAAGCTGATTATTTGGAGGAAGTTAAAGCCATAGGTGTCAAGTGAGACTGCCATCAGATCATAAGATGAAAAAATAAACGTAATTGAAAAACCAATCATCAAAAAAGGGCACTGGAGAAAAAACCAATGCCCTACTTTAATTTCAGTATATCATTCGGTGTGCAGTCCAAAAATTCACAGAGTTTTGCAAGTATTGTGAAGTCAATCCTACTTACTTTATTTTTGCAGTAGTTGTTAAGCTGTGTGCGTTGTAAATTACAGGCTTCACAAAGCTTATTTTTGCTGATATTCTTTTCTTTAAGTAGATTTTCTAAATCAATATATACAATCATAACGGCACCTCGTCTTTTCCTAAAATTATAAATACAACTGTATTGAAAAATAAGCTGTGCTGTCATACACTTGTACTATAATACAGGGGGGGATAAAGGAGCGAGAAAATGAAAAAAAGGTGGTTTACCAGCCTGATAATCGGTATAATAATGGTTATAAGCGGTTGTCTTGGATGTTTGCAATATGGGCGTGACATGGATGTGTATGGTTCCTATGCAATGACAGCAGACAATTACCATGAAGAACGGTTGACGGTAGTGGTAAATAAACTGTATGTAGCGGACCAGAAAGTATGTGCAGAAGAAATCGTGAAACGTTGCAGGGAAAATTCATTTAAAAGTGTGCGGTTCAGCTACGATCAGTCGATTCCGAATGCGCTATATGTGACGGTATATTCATCAAAGCGACAGGCAGAAAAAGGAAAGCAGATATTTTCATTTTCTTACTTGCCGGAGGACAGTGATGAAACGTATAATATTGTTAATGATTCGGATAAATTTATGTTGAAGCTGGAGAAATAACACCGCTGATGATACAGCTTAGAAGAGTAGGAGTGAAAGAATGGTAGAAGATACTATGTTTTCAGGGGAATCGAAAAATATTGAGTACAAGGTATCCTTACCTGATAAAAGTGAAAAGTACATGAAGACAATCGTAGCTTTTGCCAATACACAAGGTGGCAAGCTGATTGTTGGAGTAGATGATAAAACACACCAGATTGTTGGTGTGGAAAATGATGTGTTGTTTCAGCTGATGGATGGAATTGCCAATGCAGTTTCTGATTCCTGTGTGCCACAGATCATTCCTGATATTGAGCCGCAGACGGTAAACGGGAAAACAGTTATTGTTGTATCAGTAGAAGCAGGAAAGAATAGACCATATTATCTAAAATCAAAGGGAAAAGATAATGGCACTTATATCCGTGTAGCAGGTACATCAAGACAGGCATTTCCGGAGAAGATAAAAGAACTGGAAATGGAAGGAGCCAGAATCTCATGGGATGAGCTTACTTGTGTGGGTTATCCTGTTTCAGAGGAAGCAACAGAGAAACTTTGTCTGGATATCGAAAAGTTCCGGAAGAAAGCAGGAATGTCAGAACATTCTGTAAAGAAAGAGCAGCTGATAAACTGGAAGATCTTAAAGCAGAGTGAGGGACAACTTCTGGCAACGAATGCCTATGCGTTGCTGACATCAGATTATTTTCTTTTTTCTAAAACACAATGTGCGGTATTCAAGGGAACAGATCGTGCAGTGTTTCTGGATAAGAGAGAATTTACAGGACCGATTTATACACAAATCGAAGAAGCAGTAGATTTTGTATTGAGAAATATTCGGCTTGGAGCAACAATTGACGGATTGGTGCGAAAAGAGAAATATGAGTTACCACCGGAAGCAATCAGAGAAATGATTATTAATGCCCATTGTCACCGTAACCTATTAGACGAATCCTGTATTCAGGTCGCAGTTTATGATGACAGACTGGAGGTGACTTCTCCAGGCGGATTATATAACGGATTAACTTATGAGGAAGTCATGAATGGTCATTCTAAGATCCGGAATAAAGGAATTGCCAACATATTCAGTCAGATGGGACTCGTAGAAGCATGGGGAAGCGGAATTAAAAGAATCCTTAATGCAGCAGAAGCGTATGGACTTTCGAAGCCGAGATTTCAGGAATTCGATAATATGTTTCGGGTAGAGCTGTTCCGTAATTCATTTCCGATGACAAATGAAAAAGAAGACATCGGAGAAACATCGGAGAAACATCGGAGAAGCATCGGAGAAACATCGGAGGCAGAGTGGAGAACAGACCTCAACGATACACAACAAAAGATTATAAAGTTGCTTTCAGAAGATCGTCAATTATCAGCAGTTAAGTTAGCTGAGAAAATCGGGGTTGCCAGTCGAAATATTGAGAACAATATTAAGAAGTTAAAAGAGTATGGTATTCTTATAAGACATGGATCTCCAAAGAATGGTTACTGGGAGATTGTAGATAAAGATCTACAGGAGTGAGAAGTAAATTAGTTCAAGATAGCTCAAGATTAGTCCAAGAGAATATATATATAAATAACAAAAATAGATTGACATTTTGTAGTAATCAGTAGTAAACTGTACTTGTGGAAGGGAAGTGATATGTTTGGCTAGAAAAACACCAAAAGATGGCAAAGAAGAAAACATACGAGTACGGGTGACTCCAGAGCAAAAACAGAGACTTGTTGAGTATGCAGAAAGACACTATCAGAGCATGAGTGGTGTTGTATGTCAGGCATTGGACCTCCTGTACGCAAGAGAAGAACAACAAAATAACAAAGAGTAAAATGGAGTTATTTTGGAGTTTATTTCTTCATAAGCGGTGCGAAAAGCACAAAATCAGAACACACGTTCGAAGTATAAACCTCTAATAATAGCCTTTGCGTGTTATGAAACGCAGTCCGCAAAGGAGTTTGAGTAGCGGACTAAATTGCGAAAAAGCCCATAAATAAAGGATTTGTGGGTAGTTGGAAAGACCAAATGGAGTGCAAATGGAGTTTAAAAAATATTTTTTTCTCTTGTTTATATTCCAGATTCACCTGCAAATTTCGTGAAATCAGTTATTCTCATAAAATATAATTAGAGTGAATATGAAGAACAGTTTGTTTTGATTGAAGTGATTTTCGTCAAGGCAGACTGTTTTTTTTGTTGCCTGCATTTAGAAAAAAGATACCAAAGAAAGGATCTTTATTTTCAATGAGCTAAACTCCATGACACAGTAACCACACTGATGGAGAATTAAAAAACAAAAAAATTTGATAAATTTCGGAAAAGGATGTCCGATTTTGTATCTGCCAGTACAGAGTATATGAAGAGATAAATATTCAAAACACAGGAGGTACTGATTATGCAGAACAAATTATTTTTAAAGGCAGCCGATATATGTGAACTTCTGGAAGTAAAACAGACATCGGCTTATGAGATCATCGGAAATCTGAACAAGGAGCTGGAACAGGGATATCTGACGCTTAGAGGAAAAGTTCCGACAAAGTATTTTGTGAAGCGTTTCTACGGAGTAGAAGATACTTGTGAGATTCCACAGGAAGAGGGAAAGGAATGGTTTCATGCGTAAAAGAAAAATGTATTTATCAGTGGAAGACATTGCAGAACTCTTTGGATTATCAGTTTCATTTGCTTACCGGGTGGTGGAAAGAATGAATACCGATCTGGAAAGCAAGAACTATTATGTGATTCTCGGACGGGTGCCAACCCGCTATGTAGAGGACAAGATCTATGGTCTGGAACATGTTGAGCAGTATTTGAAGGAGGATAAAGTGGTATGAGTATGGTGCAGGAAAAAATGTATATGGATGTGGAAGATGTGTGTGCAATTCTTGGAGTTTCAAAAACTTATGCATATAGTCTGATGCGAGAATACAACAAAGAATTGAAGGC
>NZ_JAJEPR010000012.1:0-97250 GCF_020686945.1 Fusicatenibacter faecihominis
CACCGCTACGCCTCATTCCTCCGCCTTGCATATGAAGAAATCATCCTGCGTCAATATAGCAGATACTTAATTTTCACGGTACTAGACAACAGGAAATCAGCCGACACCTACCAGACCCTGGAAGAGAAATTTCTGAAGATTCAGGAGGCCGATCCGGACGAAGTAGCAGCGGATACAATAGAAACTGTCGGAGAAACGGCCAAAACTGACAAAACTGATGCAGAAAAAAGTGAAAGTACCATCACCACCAGGAATACCACAGAAACGACCACCGAGGACACCCGCGAAGAGAAAAAAGACTGGTGGTTCACGGATGTGAGAGTGGCTTTTGATGAGCTGTTGCAAAATTCCCTGATCGAGACCGGGATTCATCCAGAGAGCAGCGACCATATCCTGACCCTCTCCACCTGCACCGGAAACGGCTATGATTCCCGTATGACCGTCCATGCCGTGTGTATCGACGAACAGACCACAGACCCGGAAAAACTATTCTGAAACTTCTATCAGGATGAAAAAACGCTCATGCAGATTAAGACAACTTGAGCGTTTTTTTTATTCTTCTTTTTTGAAAAATCCCGGAAATAAGCCATTTTTTACCATCCAAAACCGTAACCGATGAGTACGAATCAACAAAAGTTTGTTGACACTAATACCTACTTATGATATAAAACTTTTGATTAGTCGTGACTTACGAGGAGCTGATATGAACGAGAAAAAAGGACAAGAATTAACGGAAGATCTGGCGAGCGGAATGCCCTGCTCGAAACGCGAGACGGTGGAAAATATGCTGGAACAGCTTTGCCACTGGAGGAAAAACAGCTGCCCGCTCTCATCATCCCGGCTGTGTGAAAAATTTCAGTTGTCCAGAAGAGAGTGTACCTACTATCTGAAAAAAATGCTGGAATACGGTTACATCTTTCCGCTTGCAAATGCAGATGAGATTCAGCTGACTTCTTTTGGGATCGCCAGAGGGGAGGAGCTGGGATACCGTCATGAGACCTTCAAGCAGTTTCTTCAGCTGGCCGGTGTAAAGCCGGAGGATGCAGAAGAAGACGCCTGCCGGATAGAACATGTGGCAGGGGAGAAGACGGTAGAAAGCATCTGTCAGTTTATAAACAGCGGCGTACCCAGCGAGAGGATCCTGCATCACTCAGATCTTCGGTTTCGCTATGAGCCGGGGACCTATGAAATGGGAATGGGGATCTATGAGATGGAGCGGCTGTGTCCGAGAAAACTGGCGCAGGAATATTTCTGGTATAAGGAATGGATCACGCTGGAGATCAGCAAGGAAAAAAGCACCTGTAAGCTGATCCGGAAAGAAGAAAGCCAGTCGGAAAAGCTGTGGTATATGGACCGGGATGCCGGATGGCTCCAGGCAGAAGAAAAGGAGTGTACCATATGCATACCTGCACAGGAGTTTGAATTTATCATTTGTCCGTCAGATCCCATTATAGAAGGAGAGCTTTTGATTGCTTTTGTAAAAGAAGGAGATCTTCCTGTGGAAAAAGCATGCAGAGAGCTGAATGTCCATATCTCCTGAACGGAAGGTGAAAGATGAAAACAACAGAAGAAGTACAACAGACAGGCCTTCCATCTTTGCTTCAGATCAGGTATCTGATGGAACTGGAAAAAGTCGGATGGAAGCGTGGAACGGTCATGGAGATCGCAGGAAAATGCGGCGTCAGCCATCCCGCAGTCAGCCGTTACCTGAAAAGCTGCTGTGAAAAAGGAATTCTGAATGAAAAATATGAATTTACCACAGTGGGAAAGATGATGCTGGACCGTTACCGGAAGCTGATCGATGAGACAGAAAATTATCTGGCCAGGATTGGAATCGATGAGGAGGCGCAGGGAGAGACCCTCAGAAAACTGATTGAAAATCTTGACTGTGCAACCCTTGGAAAAATCGTGCGAAGCGACCGCTCATCGGTACAGCATGTGCCCAAACCGGTGATCTGGAAGGAAGAAAGTTTTCTGGATGATATGCTGGCATGGGGAAGCTGGCCAGTGTGTATCGCCATTTATCAGGCGGGCAGCCAGATCGAACAGCTTCGGAAACGTTCCATGGCAGACAGGGGGGTTGAGAGACAGGCCATGCTCCGGCATAACAAGCGTGGAAGCTGGCTGGAACTGAGCATCCAGAAAATGAATGCAATATCCAGAGTGGATCATGCCGAGATGAAAGGAAAATTGTCTTCCCTGAAATACGAATGTAACGGAAGGCTTCACAAAGCGGAGATACGGGGCAACAAAGTCAATATCCCGCTGGAGGCCTGCCGGTTTATACAGAACAGCAGAGGAATTATCAAAGGCAGAGTGGCCATCACAGTCACATGCAGCGTTGGCTGCGTCCACATGCCGGAGAGTACCGCATTGCTGATATTCTGGCTTTGAAAAAAGCCAGCTTTACCAGATAAAACAAAACATACAGAGAAAATGGAGGAAAAAACGTGAATAAAAATCCGGTCCGCTTTTTTTGGATGATACTTGGATTTCTTTGCCTGGGGCTTGGAACGGTGGGGATTGTCCTGCCGATCCTGCCCACGGTTCCTTTTTACATGGCGACGGTGTTCTGCTTTGCAAAAAGCTCCGAGCGGCTTCATCGCTGGTTTCTGGGAACGCAGTTATACAAGAAGCATCTGGAGAGCTTTGTGGAAAAGAAGACAATGACTTTAAAGACCAAGTGTTCCATTGTGGGAATGGTGACGGCTCTGATGACAGTCGGCTTTCTCATGATGAAACAGGTGCCTGTCGGCAGGATCTGCCTGGTAGTCGTGTGGGTCTGCCATGTGGTTTATTTCTTTGGAATGGTAAAGACCGGGGAGGGAGAAGAAAATGATTAAGACAAGACTGGTGGCTCTTCTCTCCCAGGCAAAAAAGTATATCATCCAGAATGTATTCTGGCAGTGGGCGGCACTGCTGGCGCAGATCGCAGCCGTTTTTTCCGCGGCGGGTCTTCTGGAGGGCGCCTTTTCCGGAAAGACAGAGGGATCAGTATTGAGACGGACCGTGCTGATCCTGGTCCTTTCCGTCTGTATCCGCTTTGTCTGTGACCGGATGGCGGCGAGGGCTTCTTATGCAGCCAGTGTGGATGTAAAGCGCATTCTGAGAAAAAAGATCTATGAAAAACTGCTTCGCCTGGGTGCCTCTTACCGGGAACAGACAGCGACTTCTGAGATCGTGCAGATGAGTTCGGAGGGCGTGGAGCAACTGGAGATTTATTTTGGAAAATATCTTCCTCAGCTGTTTTACAGTCTGCTGGCTCCTGTGACGTTATTTGCGGTACTTTCTAGAGTGAGTGTGAAAGCAAGTGCAGTGCTTCTCCTCTGTGTGCCGCTGATCCCACTCTCCATTGTTGTGGTGCAGAAGATCGCCAAACGGCTTCTTGACAAATACTGGAGCGTGTATACAGGACTGGGAGACAGCTTCCTGGAGAATCTGCAGGGACTGACGACGCTGAAAATCTATCAGGCAGATGAACAGAAAGCGCAGGAAATGGACGAGGAAGCGCAGCAGTTCCGGAGCATTACGATGAAGGTGCTGACTATGCAGCTCAATTCTACCAGCGTGATGGATATCATGGCCTACGGAGGTGCAGCTGTGGGCATGATCGAGGCGATCCGAGAATTTGCGCATGGGGAGATCGGGCTGGCCGGTGTCCTGACGCTTCTTCTTCTGGCGGCTGAGTTTTTTATCCCGCTGCGTCTTCTGGGCTCTTTTTTTCACATCGCGATGAACGGAATGGCGGCCAGCGACAAGATTTTTTCTCTTCTGGATATGCCGGAACCGGAGCAGGGAACAGCAGAGGCTCCGAAGTGCGCGGTGGATATTCGTTTTGCAGGGGTACATTTTTCTTATGAAGAAGACAGGGAGATTCTGAAAGGAATCGCTCTCACACTGAAAGCGGGAAGCTGTGTGTCGCTGGTGGGAACCTCCGGCTGTGGTAAAAGTACCATCGCGGGGCTTTTGAGCGGGAAAAATAAAGGGTATCAGGGCAGTATTCAATTTGGCGGAACAGAGCTTTCCAGGATTCCGGAAAGAGAGTTGATGGCGTATATCACGGTGGTGACGCACAACAGTTATCTCTGGAAAGGGACGGTGGAGGAAAATCTTCGGATGGCAAAACCGGAGGCAACCGCGGAAGAGATGAGAGCGGCACTGAAAAAAGTGAATCTGCTGGCCTTTCTGGATACGCAGCAGGGTCTTGAGACACCGCTTACGGAAAAGGCTGGCAATCTGTCCGGCGGACAGAAACAGAGACTGGCGCTGGCAAGGGCGCTTCTACACGATACCCCGGTTTATATTTTTGACGAGGCGACTTCCAATATCGATATGGAAAGCGAAGAGATGATCATGGAAGTCATACGGGAACTGGCAAAGACCAAAACGGTGCTGCTGATCTCCCACCGCCTCGCGAACGTCGTGGATTCGGACTGTATTTTCATGCTGGAAAAAGGCAGGATTGCGGAAGCAGGGACCCACGGGGAACTGATGAGGCTTAAGGGCAGCTATTATGAACTGTATGAGAGCCAGAGAAAACTCGAAGCGTACACAAAGGAGGCGGACTTATGAGCAGTACAAAGAAAAGACGAAGCGGTATTCAGATCATGGGTCAGCTCATTGGTCTGGTAAAATCCATGCTCCACATTATGCTGGCGGCCATTCTTCTCGGAACCGTTGGCTATCTGTGTGCGATTTTCCTGACCATTACAGCGTCGAAGGCCGTTATGAAGGTGGCAGGAGGCGGAGCACTTTCCGGGAGGCTGTTTTTCGGGCTGATTATGCTTGCAGTGATGCGGGGCATTTTCCATTATGCGGAGCAGTACTGCAATCATTTTATTGCGTTCAAATTGCTGGCAGTGATCCGCCACAAAGTTTTTGCGGCCCTGAGGCGGCTCTGTCCGGCAAAGCTGGAAGGGCGTGACAAGGGAAATCTGATTTCTATTATTACGACTGATATCGAACTTCTGGAGGTTTTTTATGCCCATACCATTTCGCCGATCGCGATTGCGGTTCTGACCTCTGTTTTCATGGTCTGCTTTATGGGACGGTATCACTGGTGTGCGGGGGTGTTTGCGCTGATCGCTTATTTTTTCGTAGGAGTCGTGATTCCGCTGTGGAATGGAAAGCGGAGCGGTGACAAAGGAATGGAGTACCGCAATGCGTTCGGAGAACTGAACAGCTTTGTGCTGGAGTCTGTGCGCGGTCTGGATGAGACCATTCAGTACGGGTATGGAGAAAAGCGAAATCAGCAGATGGAAGAACGTTCGGTATCTCTTGGCCGGATGCAGAAAGAACTGAGCCGTATGGAAGGCAGTCAGCGGGCCGTGACCAATCTGGTAATTCTGCTTTTTTCCTTTGGGATGTTGTTTCTGATGCTGAGCCTGTATGAGAGGGGGGCGGTGAGCTTTGAGGCAGTGGTGATCTGTACGGTTGCCCAGATGGGCTCTTTTGGGCCGGTGGTGGCTTTGTCGAGCCTCTCCAACAACTTGAATCAGACGCTGGCCAGCGGGGAACGGGTTCTTTCTATATTGGAGGAGACTCCGATGGTAGAGGAAGTGCCGGGAGACGGGGTGACAGGGAAAGAGAGAGCGGAAGCTTTTCGTGGTGCAAAAGTCAGCCATGTGACTTTCGCCTATGAGAATGAAGTGATTTTAAAGGATTATTCGATCGATCTGAAACCGGGAAAGGTGATTGGAATACACGGAGCCAGCGGCAGTGGAAAATCCACGCTCTTAAAGCTTCTGATGCGGTTCTGGGATGTAAACCGGGGAGAAATCCAGGTGGATGGTCAGCCAATCAAGAGGATTCCAACCGGAAAGCTAAGGGATATGGAAAGCTATGTGACCCAGGAAACACACCTTTTTCATGATTCCATAGCCAACAATATCGCGATCGGAAAGCCGGGAGCCTCCCGGGAGGAGATCATCGAAGCGGCAAAGAAGGCGTCGATTCACGACTTTATTCAAACCCTGCCGGATGGTTATGATACAAAGGTCGGCGAACTGGGAGATACCCTGTCAGGCGGAGAAAAGCAGAGGATCGGCATCGCCCGGGTTTTTCTTCATGATGCGCCCTTCCTGCTCCTCGATGAGCCCACTAGCAATCTGGATTCCCTGAATGAGGGCATTATACTGAAATCTCTCCGTGAGTCCTGCGATAAGAAAACGGTAGTTCTGGTTTCTCACCGCCAGTCCACGATGCAGGTGGCGGACGAAGTGTACGAGATGGAAAATGGAAGAATCTCATAAAAAACAGAATGGAAGCGGCATCACTCAACGAAAAATGATTGAGTGGTGCCGTTTTTTGACTTGTTTGGAGAAAATCGGTATAATAGAAAGAAACTCACGAGAAAGGAACGAAGAAAATGAATTATTCCGAATGTATCATAAAAGCAAAAGATCGGATCGGCAAATTTTGTAAGGCCTGTCCGGAGTGTAATGGAAGAGCCTGTAAAAATCAGATGCCGGGGCCCGGTTCCAAAGGGATCGGGGATACTGCCGTACGAAACTACGACAAATGGAAAGAGATCCGTGTACAAATGGATACCATCGTAGAAAACAAGCCTGTGGACACTTCTCTGGAGCTCTTTGGAAAAACGTTCTGTTATCCTGTTTTTGCAGGACCGGTGGGAGCCGTTTCGCTTCATTATGGGGATTGCCTGGATGATGTGGCCTATAATGATATTCTGGTGTCCGCCTGCGCGGAAAACGGTATTGCCGCGTTTACCGGGGACGGTGTGAACAGCAATGTGATGGTGGCGGCCACGGCGGCTATCAAAAAAGCAGGGGGCGTCGGGATTCCCACGGTGAAGCCCTGGAATCTGGAGACGATCCGGGAGAAGATGGAGCTGGTTCATGAATCTGGGGCCTTTGCGGTGGCTATGGATATCGATGCCGCAGGTCTTCCATTTCTGAAAAATATGGAGCCGCCTGCAGGAAGCAAGACTGTGGAGGAACTCCGGGAGATCATCGAGATGGCCGGAACGCCCTTTATCGTGAAGGGAATTATGACGGTGAAGGGCGCTTTGAAGGCGAAAGAGGCAGGGGCGGCAGCCATCATCGTTTCCAACCACGGCGGGAGAGTGCTGGATCAGTGCCCAGCGACGGCGGAGGTACTGGAAGAGATTGCAACGGCTGTAAATGGTTCCATGAAGATCCTGGTGGATGGCGGAATCCGCTCCGGAGCTGATGTCTTTAAAGCCCTGGCCCTTGGAGCCGATGGCGTTGTCATCGCTAGGCCCTTCGTCACAGCTGTCTACGGCGGAGCACAGGAAGGCGTCCGCTCCTACATTGAAAAAATCGGTACCGAGCTGGAGGACACGATGAAAATGTGCGGCGTGTCCAGCTTGAAAGAGATTACGAGGGAGTGTGTTAGATAAAAGACAAAGCTTTTTCTTATAACCAACAATAGAAAAAAGATAAGTCCCCAGCCCTTGTCATCGCTTCCTGGAAGGACTAAGATAGAAGGAAAATAACGGCCCGGAAGGGCAAAAGGAGAATGAAAAAATGACTTACATAGCAAGAGAAGACGCACTGACGTTATTGAAGAAGTACAATAAAGACCCGTTTCATATTCAGCATGCTCTGACGGTGGAGGCTGTTATGAGATGGTATGCGAAGGAGTTGGGGTACGGCGATGCGGAGGAATACTGGGGCATCGTTGGTCTGCTTCATGATATTGATTTTGAGCTTTATCCGGAGGAGCACTGCTTGAAAGCGCCGGAGCTTCTGAGAGAAGGTGGTGTGGGAGAGGATATCATTCATGCTGTGGTGTCTCATGGATATGGAATTACCGTAGGCGGCGTTACGCTGGATGTGGCTCCGGAGCATGAGATGGAGAAGGTGCTTTTTGCAGCGGATGAACTGACCGGTCTTATCTGGGCCGCAGCTCTGATGCGTCCGTCTAAGAGCACGAAGGATATGGAGCTTAAATCCCTGAAGAAAAAATATAAGAGTAAAGGCTTTGCTGCCGGCTGTTCCCGTGAGGTGATCGAGCGCGGAGCTGAGCAGCTTGGCTGGGACCTGGAGAAGCTTCTTACCATGACGCTCCAGGCGATGGCCGCTACGGAGGATACGATTCAGGCAGAGATGACAGCAGAGCAGTGATAGAGTAATAATGTGACCTCTCACCACTCCAGCGCCTGACGAAAAGACAGTCCCGGCTGCAGTTGCGGCAGCTGGAAATACTAATGCTCCGAAAATCTGCTAAAAGCATGAGCAAAAATCCAGAACTCGCTTCGCTCAGACAATGGATTTTTGCTCATAACGCAGATTCCCGGGGCATAAGTATTTCTACAGCTGCCTCCACATGTCAGCCTGGCCTGCTTTTTCGTCGGGCGCTTCCTTGATATATGGTAGTTTGCAGATTTTCTGTGTTTTATTCCCGCGAGCAATGTGAGGAGCAGTTAGGCTTGCAGGCTGCCACACCCAGCCCCCACCAGAAAGTCCGATCCGCGCTGACATGTGGAGGAGGCGGAGAAATTCTTATGCTGCGATGAGCTGCGTTATGAGAGAAAATCCATTGTTTGAGCGAAGCGAGTTATGGATTTTCTCTCATGTTTTTAGCAGCGAACCGCAGCATTAGTATTTCCCGCCGACGCAACTGCAGCCGGAGCGGACTTTCCGGCGGGGGCGTCCTGTCCACCACATCTTTTAAACCTTTAATGGGCGTCCCGCTTTATCAATCTTTCACCCGCACATTTTACTCCCCCAAAAACTTCCCCAATCGTAGAAAAATCCACTGTGAGCAATAGTTTTTCCTATTGCAACAGTGGATTTTTCTACGTTAAGATGTATATGACAATTCAGAACTAAAAAAAGGGAAAGAAAACAGGAGCACAGGATGAAAGGAAAAGGCATACATTCAAGATCAATCTTCGTACAACTACTGGTATTTTCACTGCTTGCCAGTCTGGTTCCGACCCTGCTCATCAGTATATTTTTGTTTTATAAGCTGGATCGCACCGCACAGGCGGAGGTACAGGATTACCATGATCAGATTACTTCTCAGTATATGAAAAACATAGAAGAAAAATTGCAGCAGTACCGAAACAGCCTGGAAGTGATCGCGAATAATACGGTGATTTTAAGTACACTGACAGATGAAACGCTAAACCCCTACGACAAAGGAGAACTGGTCAGCAAAGAAGTGAATAACTCTCTTTTGCTGGAGAAACAAAGCGAAGTGAGAAACTGCATGATCTATTCCAGCGTGCAGGATTGTAAAATATATGGCAGGCGTGCATCCATGATGCAGCAGGCGAGCAGAGAAGTGTGGTATCTGCAGGAAAGGGCAATGAAAGACGACTGCTTTTCCTACTTTGCCTTAAAAGATTCGGAACCGATTCTGTCTCTGGTGAAAGATATCGAAGAGCTGGATACCGAACATCTGAGCCGCTCACAGCTGGGAATCATTAAACTGGATGTAGCGATGAAACGCCTGTTTGTACCGGCGGCGACCGACAGTGAAGAAAATGCCACTTACGATGTCATCGTCTATAAAAATGAGGGAGAAGATGCAAAAATCCTCTATCAGACCCTGAAAGAGAATGGAAGCGAGATCTTAAAAAAATACTGGTCTGATACAGCAAAGGAAGAAACTGGTGCAAATTCCGAGGGACTGATTGATACCTATACGGTGGCTGGTCAGACCCTGGAGGATTATGGACTGAATCTGCTGTTTTTATTTGATAATCAGGATTCACTGGAGAAACGGGCGGAGATCATAGAGACGATTCTTCCGTTGCTGCTTCTTCTGATGATAGCCGTCACCGGGGTGATTTACTGGTACAGCAAAGATTTCTCCTCCCGGGTGGAACTTCTGGTGAAAAAATTCCGCCGTGCGGAGACCGGCGATCTGTCAGTGAGCGAAAAAATCAGTGGAACCGATGAGATTGCAGTGCTGGATCAGCAGTTTAACCGGATGCTTGGCAAACTCGATCAGCTGATCAAGACCAGCTATGTTCAGAAACTGGAAAATAAAGAGGCACAGCTGAAAAATCTGCAGCTCCAGATCAATCCCCATTTTCTGTATAACACGCTGGAAACCATCAGTTCCATTGCGGCGGTGAAGCAGGTGTTTGTCGTGTGTGATATCTGTGGAAAACTGGGGGAGATCTTCCGGTACAGTCTGGGAAAAGATTACGGAGAGCTGGTTCCGCTGGAACAGGAAATGACCCATATTAAAAACTATATGTTTATTCAGAAGATTCGTTACGGGGACCGCCTGCAGGTATTTTACAACATCGATGTGGATGCGGCCCATGTCTATATTCCAAGGTTTATCCTGCAGCCGATTGTGGAAAATGCGATTTCCCATGGACTGAGCAACCTGACCAGTGTCGGAACGCTGGAAGTCTCTGCCTTTGAAAAAAAAGACCGGCTGTATATTGAGATTGAGGACGACGGGGAAGGCATGGTTCGGGAAAAAGTGGCCGAAATCACACGTTTTATCAATACCGCAAAACCGGTGGAGGGAAAGAAAAATATAGGGATCCGTAACGTCAACCAGAGAATCAAACTGGCTTATGGAGAAGCATATGGAATTACCATCAGGAGCGCTCCATATCAGGGAAGCCGCTTTACGATCCAATTGCCAATCATGAGGAAAGGAGAAGAAGATGAGACATAATATACTGATTGTGGATGACGAACAGCTGATTCGCCAGGGCTTACGGGCGCGAATCGAGTATCTGGGAATTGATGTGGATGAGATTTTTGAGGCGGAAAATGGTCTGATGGCATTGAGGCTCCAGGAGGAGCATCCGATTGATGTGGTGATCACAGATATCCGTATGCCGGATATGGACGGTCTGGAACTGATTCAGGAGATGCAGAAGAAAAACAATCAGATAAAATTTGTCGTACTCAGCGGCTATGCGGAGTTCAGCTATGCGGAGACGGCAATCCGGCTGGGCGTAAAGGCGTATCTGTTGAAACCGGTCTCCAACGATGATTTGAAGGCGGCCTTTGATAAGGCCTACAAAGAGATGGAACAGACGGCAAGCGTTCGCCAGGAAGTACAGATGAAAAAGCGAATGGATCGGGAAAAACAGGTTTATCAGCAGGAGAAGGCGCTGAATGCACTCTTTTCCAGCCAGGAAGCCGGTGCAGTTACAAGGGAGCAGCTCTGCAAGCTCTGTGGATATGATGAAAAAATGTGGGCAGGGGGTGCAGAATCGGTACTTTATCTGGCGATTCTGCACATCAACAAGGAAAGCTTTGAACATCAGAGATTTCGGCCGGTGGATCATGAACTGGTACGTTTTATGATTCGGAATATTTTTGAAGAGATCCAGGCACCATGTGAGAAGCTTCTGGTAAACAGTTTGTCAGATACGAGACAGATGTATGGTATTTTCATAGGAGATGATAAGAAAAAACTGCGGATGGAAGTGGAACGGATCTATCTGAGGATGCGCTCGGTGCTGGAAAAGAAAATGGGAATTTACCTGACGATCGGCGTCAGCCGGTGCCGCAGCCAGTTGGAGGGAAAGGAAACTTCAGAGGCGAGACAGGCTTTAAAACAGCGAATCATCTATGGAAAAGCCAATATTTATTTTTATGAGGATATCCGGATTCTGGGCGAACAGGAATTCCCAGTGTCTCAGCTGCATCTGCTGGAACAGTATATTGAGCATAATGAGATCTTCAAGGTGAAAAATCTGGTGCAGGAGATTTTTTCGGAAGAACTGGTGAAAAAGTATGGCAGCGCCTATCTGCGGATCATGTGGATTCGGATCTTAAATCTTTTGCTGCATCACTATGAGCGGAGAGGAAGAAACGCGGCAGAGATCGAAAAAATGCTGCAGAATTATAACCTTCTGGATCGGATTCAGTCGCTTCAGGAGATCCGGCAGAAGATCATAGAGATGGTGATGGAGTGTGTATCCACGGAAAGCGTTGCCGATGCCAACGCCAGAAGCAAGATTCAGATGGCGATTGGTTATATTCAGGAGCATTTTGCGGAAAACCTGACGGTCAATGTTTTGGCGGAGCATTATGGAATGAGTCCGAATTATTTTTCCTCGATGTTTAAGAAAGAGATGAGCCGGTCTGCCGTGAATTATATTACGGAACTTCGGATCAATCAGGCGAGAGAGCTTTTGTACCATTCAGAGCTGAGCGTGGTGGATATTTCAAAAAAAGTGGGATATGAGGACAGCCAGTATTTCTTCCGGGTATTTAAAAAGTATCTGGGAATGACGCCTCTGCAGTACCGGGAAGAGAGCAGAAAATAGAAAGAGGGAAAAATGATGAAACGAATGAGAAGAATTGAAAGTCCGAAGGTCGCACGGCTGCTGTTTTTGCTGTGCTGGTTTGCTTATTTTACCTCCTATATCGGACGGCTGAATTATTCATCGGCGATGACGGAGATGATTCAGGGGACGATTCTGACGAAGAGCCAGGCGGGCTTTATCAGCATGGTGTACTTTTTTGCCTATGGAATCGGACAGCTTTGCAACGGGATTCTGGGGGATAAGTTTCACCCGGGAAAGATGATTTTTACCGGGCTGGCCATTGCAGCCGGAGCGAATCTCTGTATGGGATTTGCCGGAGGCTTTCAGGTGATGGCAGTTATCTGGGGAATTAACGGATATGCACAGGCGATGATCTGGCCGCCGATCATCCGTATCTTTGCGGAGATGGTGAGCAGGGAGCAGAAGATGAAGTTCTGTGTGGACATCGTGTCTTCCCAGGTACTTGGAACCCTGGCTTCTTATCTGCTGGCCGCCGGCGTGATGTGGCTGATCGGCTGGAGAGCGGTCTTTGGTGCGGCAGCCATCTGTCTGGGCGCGATGTCAGTTGTATGGATTATCGGGTTTGGAAAAATTGAAAACTGTGGAAAAGACCCGGAAAGAGATGCGGCAGAGGTGGATAAACGTGGGAAAGACAGCTCTGTAAAAACGACGGCTGCGGGAAAAACGGCCTGGTTTGGTTCCGGCATCCTGATGGTACTTTTTCCTGTGATTATTCACGGGATGCTGAAGGACGGGGTAACAACCTGGGTTCCGACCTATATCACAGAGACCTTTTTTACTTCTCCGGCCTTTTCGATTCTTGTGACGACGGTACTTCCGATTGTCAATCTGAGCGGGGCCTATGTAGCCCAGTATCTCTATAAAAAATGTAAAAATCAGGAGGCGATGGCAGCTGTCTGTCTGTTCCTGGTTGCCGTGCTGGCACTGACTGGTATCTGGATTGGAAAGGATGTTTCCATGATTCTGACTGTGGTACTCTTTGCCCTGACAACGGCTTCCATGATGGGAGTCAACACACTGTTTGTCAACCTGTTTCCGCTTCGCTATGAGGCGATGGGAAAAGTGTCTACGGTATCTGGTTTTATGAACTGTATGGCCTATGTGGGAACGGCAGTCTCTACCTTTACGATCGGTGTGCTGGTAGAACAGAAAGGCTGGAATGTGACGATCGGAAGCTGGGTAGTGATGACTTTCCTGGCGCTGGTGGTGTGTATGCTTGGAAGAAAGAAATTTTCATAACAAAAGACAAAAAGAAAACCCTGACTGGAAAAAACTGGTCAGGGTTTTCTGATTTCTGTTACAGATGAATCACCGGGCTTGTGCATACCAGGTTTTCGATGATGGTTTCTTTTTCAAAAAGCATCGGAATGATGATCCGGTCTTCCTTGAAAGAAGTCAGCGGGATCCGGTCGGATACGCCACAGGTGATGAGCTGATCTCTGGTGCGGAGGGTGATCTTGTAATCCTCCTCGGGAAGCGGCTCATAACCCGGTTTTCCGGTCTGATGGATGGTGAAAGAGAGGGCTTCTCCGTCGTTATGGACTTCCAGCAGAGGGCCTTTGCATACCCAGGTGCGCTGGTGATGAATCGCATCGGAGAGCTCCTGGCAGACGTCGCCCTCCGGTTCTCCCTCAATGTAGGTGGAATAATGGCCGTGCAGGCTGCTGTTGCCGTGCAGGTCCATGCCGCAGGTAGCAGCGATGTTTTCGCCGGAACGTACCAGGTCTTCCCACAGTTTGACACCTTTTTCATTGACCTCGTGGAGCGGTTCCGGGTTGTTGAAGATCTCGATGAAATCACAGCAGGAATAATCGGTGATCGTCATCTCGAAACGGCAGCCCTGGGCGAAGGGCCAGCCGAAGGAATAGGGGTGAGCGACACCCACCAGCGCTCCTTTTTCACGGGCGGCCTGGAAGAGAAGTTCCGGTTTATGCTTGTTGATGTTTTCCCAGGGCACATACTCGGTCAGGTTCAGGCAGAGAATATGTCCGTAGTAAGTCGTGTATTCCATGCCCGGGATAAAGGCGATGGGCTGCGGATGCTCTTTCAGATAGTTCTCAATCTTGTAATGGCCGGAGATGGTGTTGTGATCCGTCAGGGAGAAGGCGTCCACATGGTCAGCCACCATAAAGTCTGTCAGTTCTTTGCAGGTAAATACCGCATCTGATTCGTTGGTATGATTGTGTAATTCCAGTCTCTTATACATAAAAAATCCCCCTTAACGTGCGCGTACCGTCAGCTGATATTCGGTGTTGTTCAGCAGTACGGAAAATACCAGGATGGTTACTTTTAACACACCCTCGATGTCCGGCTGCGGAATGCAGCCTTCGGTGGCTTCCGTTGCAGTAAAATGCATATGCCTGGTTGTCAGCTGCCGGTGGATATTGCCGATGAAGGTATCGTTCAGGGTTGCCATGGTGTGAATCTCGGTTTTCATGCCATGATAGACCGCGTCTTCCCATTCTTCCGGGGTGCAGTCTTCGATTCCATATTCTTTTTTGCAATAGTCGAGCAGGTACTGTTTCAGCTCCGGTGTCACATCCTCAGAGCGGAAGTGCTGCGGTGCAAAAGAAAATTCAATATCCAGCTCGTCATACTTCTGATCCAGGCAGACCGTATAGGAAATCTGCCCGATAAAGTCTTTGCATAATTTTCCCTCTACATGGTAAATTGTTTTCAGTTCAGCCATAGTCTTCTCCATTTCCGTATTCTATAGTAAATGCATAATTCTTTTTCAGAATACGCAGACGAACTGGCAATGTCAATAGTCTGAAGAAAATCGTAGAAAAGTCCAGTTATTTTAAAAGTTATGTACATTATAGAGAAAAAACAGATTTGCTATAATGGGGGCAAATACAGTAAAAAACACACGAAAATAAAGGAGAGTCATATGGAAAAAAGAACCCTTTATAGAGAAGGAACATACAAAAAAGGAAATCTTCACACCCACACAACCTGGTCAGACGGGATGCATACGCCCAAAGAGACGGCGGAGCATTACCGCAGCCAGGGCTATGATTTTCTGGCACTGACGGATCACTGGGTTTACGGGATTCATCCGGAACTGAACAGGGATGATTTCCTGCTGTTTCCGGGAACGGAGTTGGATATCGAGTTGCCGGGAAGAAAAGATCACCATCTTGTGGGTTTTGGTCTGCCGGAGACGAACCGGATTCCGGAACATTATACCTTTGAGGAAGAGCGCAAAAACGGAGTGCTGACAACGGCAGAGCGTATCATCGAATATTTTGGGCAGAGAGGAAATGTCACCCTGTACGGCCATCCCTACTGGTCCAAGATCGATTCCACGGATATCAAATATCTGCAGGGCATGATCGGCATGGAAATCTACAACCACGGTTCTGAATTTTTCGGAAACAATGGCAATTCCGAGACGTATTTTGACCACTTTCTGTTTGTGAAAAATAAGATTTTCTGCTTTGCCACCGACGATGCCCACGATATCGGGAAACATGATCTGGGCGGCTTTATCATGGTAAAGACGAAAGAATTTACCCACAGAGGTATTCTGGAAGCGATCAAAGACGGAAGCTTCTATGCATCCTCCGGACCGCTGTTCCATGATTTCTATGTGGAGGAGGGAGTGGCTCATGTGACCTGCGAGCCCTGCCAGGATATTTATTTCCAGACGCCTCACAGGGGAGATCACCTGTTCAGCGATGAGGGAGACCGGCTGACAGAAGGAAGCTTTGCATTAAACGGGGATGAAGAGTATGTGAGAGTGACGATCAAAAACAGCAGAGGACAGAAGGCCTGGACCCAGCCGATCTGGCTGTGGCTGTTCTGAAGGAAGAAGAGGAGGAAAAAGGATGATAAAATTAGTGACCTTTAATATACGGTGTGATTATGACCAGGATGGAGCCAACAGTTTTCGCTTCCGGAAACCTGTGATTTTGAAGAAACTTGCCGAGGAAAAACCGGATGTGATCTGTTTTCAGGAAGTGCTTCCCCATGTGGCAGCATGGCTGAAAGAGAACCTGACGGAGTATACTGTAGTCGGTTGCGGAAGAAACGAGATCCTGGAAGACGAGCAGATGACCGTCGCTTTTCGTACCGACCGTCTGAACCTGATCAATATGGAAACCTTCTGGCTGTCCCCAACCCCCTATGTGCCGGCGAGCAGATATGAAGAACAGTCCATCTGCCCCCGGGTGTGTACAGAAGTCGTGCTGGAAGATCTTCAGGAAAAGAAAGTTTTCCGTCTGTGTGATATCCATCTGGATCATCTCGGCGTACAGGCCAGAACCCTGGGCCTCTCCCAGATCTTAAAGAAAATGGATGACGCAGTTTTGTTTGCCGGAGCACCGGTGATCCTTGCCGGTGATTTCAATGCAGAGCCGGACGGGGAAGAATTTGCCGTCATGAGAGAGCGGAAGGATTATGTGAACTATACCGAGGGCATAGGTGTCACCTACCATGGCTTCGAACCGGAAGACGAGCAGGAGCGAATCGATTACATCTATATCAGAGAAGCAAAAGAAGGATACCCGGGGCTTACCTGTACCAGCGTAAAGAAATGGACCGACCGGGACGGAGAAGTCTGGCTTTCCGATCATTATCCGATCTGCGGGGAACTGGAGTGGACAAATCTATAAAAAATAATGGACATTTTTTACAGCGTAGATTTGTCCACTGTGCAAAAAGAAATGTCCATTGTGAAAGAAGAGGCTGTTTTCTATAATGGCTTTATCAAAAAAAGAAGGAGGAAAGCTATGAAAGCAGCAAGTGTTGAGAAGGCTAAAAAATACAAGCCAAAGAAACAGCCGCTGGGCAAAAGACTGGTTCGTTACTGGCCGCTGTATGTGATGCTGCTTCCCTGTATCATCTACTATGCACTGATCTGTTATGTGCCGATGGCAGGTTCTGTTCTCGCCTTTAAGGATTATTCCTTTAAGAAGGGAATCTGGGGAAGCCCGTGGATCGGATTCAAGTATTTTGAAACGTTCTTTTCCAGTTACGATGCGCCGAGACTGATCCGCAATACACTGACGATTGGTATTATCAAGTGTATTCTGGAATTTCCGTTTGCTATCATACTTGCCCTTTTGCTGAATGAACTTCGCAGCATGAAGTTTAAGAAGATCTCGCAGACAATCAGCTATCTGCCGCATTTTCTCTCTTCTGTTATTATTGTAACCATGCTGCAGAGAATCCTGGCGCCGAACACCGGTGTACTGAATCAGGCAATTGCAGCACTGGGAGGAGATGGAAGTACATTCTTCCTGATGGATGCAAAATATTTCTACAGAATCCTGTTTTCCATGGATTTATGGAGAAATATCGGATGGGATTCCATCATGTATCTGGCAGCAATCAGTTCCGTAGACCTGACCTTATACGAGGCAGCAGAGATGGATGGCTGCGGAAAACTGAAAAAAATGTGGCATATCACACTGCCGGGAATCCGGGGAACGATCGGTCTTCTGTTTATCATGGGAGTAGGCGGACTGCTTTCTTCCGGTGTAGAACAGGTATGGCTGCTGCGTACACCTGGTAACATGTCTCTGGCTGATACCCTTGACGTATACGTCCTGCGTATGGGTATCCAGGGCGGGCAGTTTGGATATGCAACGGCGATCGGTCTGATCCAGGGTGTGGTAGGACTGGTGCTCGTTGTAGTCTGCAACCGGATCTGTAAAAAGGTCACGGAAGTCGGATTGTGGTAAAAAAGTAACCCGAAAACCAAACGTAATGTAAAAGGAGGAAACACATGAAAAAGAAAACAGCAAAACGCCTGATGGCAGCTTCCATGGCAGGAACGATGGCCATGACTATGCTTGCAGGATTCACCAGCTCAGCGGATGAGGCTTCTGACAAACCGGATACCTGGATTGCCGATCGTACGATCACCGTACAGGCCTATGTAGATGATATCGGAAATACGCTTCCGTCAGATTTCAATAACACGGAAACCATGAAAAAGATCACAGAGCTGACCGGTATCAAACTGGATGTAAGATATACCCCTGGTGACAGTGATTCCAAAGTTCTGGCTTCTCAGTTGGCTTCCGGAACGATCCCGGATGTGATCATTTCTTATCTGGACAACTCCACAAGACCGGAGTTCCCGCTGCTGTACAAAGCTGCAAAAGACGGAATGTTCGCTGATGTATCCGAGTACATGAAGAATGGTAAAGTATATTCCAAATATTATGAAGATGGCTATCTGCCGGATGATACCAAGAAAAACATCGTATTCCGTGATGACCTCGACGGCGTATATCTGTGGCAGCTGAATATTGATGAAATTGACCGTTCTCTGGAATATGATCCGGATGAAGAGTATGTAGGCGGTATGTACATCCAGAAATCCATCGCAGATGATCTGGGTATCGACCCCACAGCAATCAACACACAGGATGACTTCTATGATCTGCTGGTTAAGATCAAAGAAGGCGGTTACAAAGACGATAACGGAAATGACGTATATCCGTTAGGACCCAAATACTGGGGCGGCTCTGTAGACGCCGTAAAATACATCGCAGCCGGTTATGCCTGGGGCGTAAGCGATGACTACAACCTGGATGAAAACGGCGATGTAAAACATATCGCAGAGACCGATCATGTATATGATGAGATCAACTTTGTCAGAAAACTTCTGGATGAAGATCTGATGAACCCGGAGTTCTTCACTATGGACTCTACCCGTGCAGAAGAGGTTTCCAAAAACCATAACTCAGCCATTATCGCTGATGTACACAACTACGAAGAGATCGTTTACTCCAGTGAAGACTGGATTCCGTTAGGACCCCTGAATGATATCTCCGGTGACAACAAGGAAGTTGTTCGTGGAAAGAGCGGCCGTGGCTGTATGGCAATTTCCGCAGACGCAGAGAATCCGGAAGAGATCTTCCAGTTCTTTGACTGGCTGTCCACCAAAGAAGGACAGATTATCGCACAGTACGGTGCAGAAGGCGTATCCTACACCATGGAAGACGGATATCCGAGACTGACAGACGAAGTTGCTGAGAAACTGAACGCAGGCGATACCGATTATCTGATCAACACCATCGGCGCTGGCTTCGGTGGATCTGGAAACTACTTCTTCGAGTTTGTTCTGACCAACAAAAACAACAAAGATAACTTTGGCGAGTCCCGTCCGGGCGCATCTTCCGGAAACTCTGCTTTCGCAAGAAGCGTACAGATCGCAAAAGATTATCCGGTAGAGAAAAAACTGGTTTCCGGTCTGAATGCAACCGCATATATGTCTGTGGATGAACTTGCAGATGTGAAGATGCAGATGGATCTGCTTGACTGGGATGAGACCTTTGTACAGGCTTGCTTCGCAAAATCTGATGATGAAGTAAAATCTATTGTAGAATCTTTCCGTAATCAGCTGGCAGCAGCAGGTATTGACCGCTTTGAAGCATATGTGAAGAGCGTTTATGAGGAAGATCCGAATGCAGTAAATTTCTACGACTAAGATAAAGATCCTGCCTGCCTCCGGTGGCAGGCAGGGGAAAGAAAAGCGGATAAGTTACACTTACAGAAAGGATTGGGTACGCAATGCATAAAAAGAAGATAAAAGTCAATCCGGTAGACCAGGTACTTCAGGTTCTGATTTATCTGATCATTATTGCACTCTGTCTGATCATTCTGCTCCCCTGTCTGAACGTGGTGGCGTTGGCATTTAACGATGGCGCTGATGCAGCAAGAGGTGGCGTATGGTTCTGGCCGAGAGAGTTCACACTGGATAACTTCAAGGAAGTATTCAAGGATGGCAGTATCACAAGCGCTTATGTGGTCACGATCGCAAGAACAGTAATTGGAACATTTTTAAGTCTGATGGTAACAACAATGGCAGGCTTCGCACTGAAACAGGAAGACCTGCCGGGAAGAAAAATCATCACCATGCTGATCACCTTTACCATGTTGTTCGGCGGCGGTATGATTCCTACCTATATTCAGTACAAAAACCTGCATCTTCTGAACTCTTTCTGGGTTTATGTGGTGCCGAGTCTGGTAAGCGTTACTTATCTTCTGATGGTACGGACCTTCTTTGAAGGAATCCCGGACAGCCTGGAAGAGTCAGCCAAACTGGATGGCTGCGGATTTTTTCAGATCTATCTCAAGATCATGCTTCCGCTCAGTAAACCGGTAATCGCAGTCGTTGGACTGTATACCGCAGTAAATCACTGGAACGACTGGTTCGCAGGCGCATTCTATGTCAACGATACCAATCTGTGGCCGGTACAGACCGTTCTGCAGCAGATGTTGACAAAAGCAATGAGTTCACAGCAGGAAGTAACTTCTATTGCACAGGCACTGGCACACAACACGGTGTCCGTAACCTCTGATTCTCTGAAGATGGCAGCAGTCGTTGTTACAACCGTTCCGATTCTCTGTGTGTACCCCTTCGTACAGAAATACTTCGCACAGGGCGCAATGATCGGCGCAGTAAAAGGTTAAGTAAAATATAAAAAGGTTCTTTGCTTCGTTCAGCATTTGTATAGAGATGAATCTATGGGCGATGCGGAGAACCTTTTTCTATTATAAAAAATGAGATTGAAAATTACCGGTTCTTATAGAGAACAGCTGTGATAGATAAAAAATGGGAAGGAGAAAGTATGAGTACAAAAAAGTGGGATGTTTATGTATACGGCGATGTCAATATTGATATTGTGATCCCGGGTGTGGAGAAATTTCCAGAACCGGGGCAGGAGGACGAAGTTTCCGTGATGGAGACTTTTGTTGGCGGCGGAGCCGCCTTATTTACCCTGGGCGTTGGTAAGCTGGGACTTCGTCCGGTCTTTCAGGGAGAAGTCGGAGATGACTGCTACGGTGAACTGATCCGGAGCAAGTTCCGGGAAAGTCATGTGGACGATTCCCTGCTGGCGGTGAGCAAAGAGTTAAAGACGGGAATTTCCCTGAGTTTTACGAACGAGAAAGACCGTTCGTTTTTAACCTACCGGGGAACCAATGAAAAGATCAGCATTTCCAACGTAGATTTAGAAAAAGTAAAGGAGGCCGCCCATATCCATGTGACCGGCTATATGGGCTCCATCAATCACAACGAATATCTGGAACTCTTGAAGAAGATCAGGACAGAGACCCAGGCCAGCGTATCCTTTGATGTCGGCTGGGACTCCACCGGAGAGTGGAAACCGGAGATCCGGGATCTCTTCCCCTACATTGACGTCCTGTTTATGAATGAGACAGAGGCAGAACATTACGGAAGAAAAGAAAGCGCGGAGGAAGCCGCCCGGGAATTTGCCCGGACAGCAGGCATGGCCGTTATCAAAATGGGAAAGAAAGGCTCCATCGCAGTGAAGGACGGAACGCTCTATCAGGCAGCACCCTACACCGTGGAGGCAGTAGACACGACAGGAGCTGGAGATTCCTTTAATGCCGGTTTCGTCTATGGTTTCCTGCGGGGCAAAACCATGGAAGAATGTCTGAAATGCGGAAACGGATGCGGAGCCCTCTCCGTAACCGCCCTGGGCGGCAATACCGGATTCCCGACAGAAGAAAAACTGGAAGCCTTTATCAGAAGCTACGAGGCATAAAAAGAGAGAGAATAAGGAGGAAAAAACCATGAAAATCGCAGTTATCGGAGGAGCAGGGGTACGCACCGTCATCTTTATCAACGGACTTTTAAAGAGATACAAAAAACTTCACATCGACGAGGTGGTACTGTACGATATCCAGGAAGAAAAACAGAGAATCATCGAAAAGTTATGCAAGCATGTCGTGGAGAGAAACCACGAAGAACTGAAAGTATGGGCGGTATCTGATCCGGTGGAAGCCATCACGGGTGCAGATTACATTGTAACCACGCTGCGTGTGGGCGGAGATCATTCCCGGGTGGTAGATGAGACGATCGCTCTGGATCTGGGTGTGATCGGACAGGAGACGACCGGCGTCGGCGGATTTTCCATGGCAGTCCGTACGATTCCGGTTCTGATCGAATACTGTGAACTGATCAAAAAATATGCGCCGGACGCATGGATCTTCAACTTCACCAACCCCTCCGGTCTGGTCACTCAGGCATTGCGGAGCGCCGGATACGATAAGATTATCGGAATCTGTGATGCACCGAGCAGCACCAAGTTCCGTATGGCCCGTGATCTGGGTGTGGAAGAAGACGATCTGTATGTGGAATTTTTCGGCTTAAATCATCTCTCCTGGATTCGCAGCGTGAAGAAAAAAGGCGAGGAAATCTTACCGGAGCTGCTGGCAGATGATGCTTTCCTGCAGGGGGTACAGGAATTTTCCATGTTTGATCCGGAACTGCTTCGTTCCATCGGCTTCCTGCCGAACGAATATCTCTACTACTATTATCACCGGGAAAAAGCCCTGGAAAACATCCAAAAATCAGGTGCAACCAGAGGAAAGACCATTGAGGACGTCAATATCCATATGATGGAGGAGCTAAAAACTATGGACATCGATGCGGATCCGGAGGGCGCACTGCAGATCTTCCTATATTATATGCAGGTTCGTGAGAACTCCTACATGAGCATCGAGTCCGGGCTGGCGAAACGGCCGCTGCTGGAGAAAGGTCAGCTGGAGGTACCGGATGGCATGGGATATGCAGGCGTTATGCTGGACTGCATCGAGGGCATGCAGAGTGAAAAAGGAAAATACCTGGTTCTGTCCGTGGAAAACAACGGAAGCATTCCGGGACTGGCAGATGAAGACGTGATTGAGACCACCTGCCTGGTATCGAAGGATGGCATCCAGCCGGTGAAAGTAAAAGAAGTACCGGAACACTGCTATCTCCTGATCCGTCTCATCAAGATGTACGAGAAACTGACCGTAGAGGCCGTGAAGAATCATTCCAAAGGAACCGCTGTGCAGGCGCTGATGCTGCATCCACTGGTAAATTCCTATTCTCTGGCCAAACAGCTGGTAAATAAATACGACGAAGTATACGGTGGAATCTTTCACTAAAACCGTGAGATAAAGGACAGGGAGGACAAAGAAATGCCATTTGATTTTCATAACCGTGACAGAATCGATCATCTCCTGGAAGAGATCGAAGAGCTGCGCTACAAAGACAGGAGGGATCTGTCCGGCTTCTGCTTCTGGGAGGACGACGGAACCATCGGCAACCGGGAGCCACAGGGGGAAGGCCTGCCGGTGGAACTGGGCTTTCGCTGGAAAGGCTGGGACCGCTACAACTGGCTGACCGTGACCGCAGAGATTCCGGATGCATGGAAGGGACAGGATATTCTGGCGCTCTTTGATTTCGGAGCCAGAGTGGGCAGCGGCAATAACGGCGACCCGGAAAGCCTCTTATATATCAACGGAAAGACCTATCAGGCTGTGGACGGCAACCACCATGAAGTATTTCTGGATGTGGAAAAAGAAGGCTATACCCAGGAGATGAAGTTCCGTCTCTGGTCCGGTTTGAGCGGCGGCGGAGTGCCGGTGGAGAACGTGATGGAGCTTCAGCAGGCCCAGCTTGCCATTCTGGACCATCCCTGCGACGATCTCTACTATCTGGCAAAAGCAGCCCTTGAGACCTACGATCTGCTTCCGGCGAATCATGAGTACAAAGAATGGCTTCTGAACTGTCTGGTGAGATGCTTTACGAAGGTTGATTTTACCGAACCGGGCAGTGAAGCCTTCTATGAGAGCGTGAAAGAGGCATGGAACTATCTGGATGGGCAGATGCAGGGTCAGGGAAAACCGGATATCAACGTCAGCCTGATCGGTCATACCCACATCGACGTGGCCTGGCTCTGGAGACTACGCCATACCAGAGAAAAAGTAGCCCGCTCCTTCTCCACAGTAAACCGTCTGATGGAGAAATATCCGGAATACCTGTTTTTGCAGACCCAGCCCCAGCTTTATGATTTTCTCAAAGAGGATTACCCCGATGTGTACGAGCATATCAAAGAGCGTGTAAAGGAAGGCAAATGGGAACCCGCAGGTGCGATGTGGTTAGAGTGCGACTGCAACATCGCTTCCGGCGAATCCATCATCCGCCAGATTCTGGTGGGAAAAAATTTCTTCCGGAAAGAATTTAACTATGAGAGCGAATATCTGTGGCTGCCGGACGTCTTCGGCTATTCCTGGGCTCTGCCCCAGATCCTGAAAAAATCAGGTGTCGATACCTTCATGACCACCAAGATCAGCTGGAACGACACGAACCGTCTGCCCTACGACACTTTCCGCTGGAGAGGCATGGACGGAACGGAAGTGACGGCTCATTTTGTGACCACGACCGATCCGGGAGAGGATTATTACACCTATAACGGCAATACCAGTCCCCAGGCGATTCGCGGCGTATGGGAGCAGTATAAGAACAAAGATACCAACAAAGATCTGCTGGTTTCCTTCGGCTTCGGTGACGGAGGCGGTGGCCCGACCAGAACACAGATCAAACAGGCCCAGATGGCAGACAGGATCCCGGGACTTCCCCATGTGAAGATGGAGAAACCGACGGACTATTTCCGGCGTCTGAACGAGACGATGAAGGAAAATCCGATGGACGGCTATATTCCGGTATGGGACGGAGAGTTATACCTGGAATTTCACCGCGGAACCTATACCTCCCAGGGATATAATAAGAAAATGAACCGCCGGATGGAATACCGGCTGCGCAACGTGGAGATGGAAGCCATGCTGGCCCAGGTAATCAAGGGCGTTCCCTACGATTATGAGCGCATCCTGAAAGCATGGAAGATCGTTCTCTGCCATCAGTTCCACGATATTCTGCCGGGTTCTTCGATTAAGGAAGTCTATGAGGACAGCCATGTGGAGTACGGCCGCGCTATCGCACTGCTGGAGGAAGTCTGCGAAGCGGTGGAAGCTGCCCTGTACGAGCCCAAAGAAGGCGTCTATACTGTATTTAATAATTCCAACTGGGCGAGAAGCGGGGAAGCCTGGATTCCGATGAGCGAGGACGAAGTAAGGACTTACGCAGGCGGACGCGTTCTGGACGCAGAGGGAGAAGAAGTCAAGTCGGTATGGGAAAAAGACGGTGTCCGAATCTGGACCAAAGAGATCCCCTCCTTTGCTTTTGCCTCCTTCCGTGTGGAAGCCGGAGCGCGGGAAACAGAGAAAGAGACCATCGAGACCTCTTCCATCGAGACCCCCTATTATCAGATTGCCTGGAATGAAGCCGGCCAGCTGACACGGATCTTTGATAAAAAGGCCGGAAGAGAAGTCCTTCCGGAAGGAAAATGTGCGAATGAATTGCAGGTATTTGAGGACAAACCGCGGTGCTTTGATGCCTGGGAGCTGGAGCCGACCATTGATCTCAAAAAAGAGATTGTAGAGGACTGCACCGGTGTGAAAGTCCGTCAGGATGCCATCGGCTGGCAGGTAGACTTTACCTGGAAGTATCACAAATCAGAGATCCGCCAGACCATGTGCCTCTATGAAGAAAATCCGCGGATTGACTTTAAGACCGAGGTGGACTGGCAGGAGCGCCAGAAGCTCTTAAAGACCAGTTTCCCGGTGGATGTGCGCGCGGTGGATGCCAGATTTGATATTCAGGATGGAAATATCCGCCGTCCGATCACGAGAAATACCAGCTGGGAGGCTGCCAAATTTGAAGTGGCTGCTCATAAGTGGGTGGATCTGTGGGAGACCGGATACGGTATGGCTGTGCTGAATGACTGCAAATACGGTCATGACATCAAAGAAGACACGATCCGCCTGACTCTGTTAAAATCCGCGGTGGAACCGGATTATACTGCAGATCTCGGAACCCATAGCTTTACCTATGCGATCCTGCCCCACAGCTGTGAATGGTACGAGGCAGGCATCGAGCAGAGCGCTTTCGCGTTAAACAATCCGCTGACTGCAGTGAAAGGCAAAGCCGCACTGGGACAGGAAAGCTGGCTCTCCTTCGATCAGGACAACCTGGTTGTGGATGCATGGAAGAGGGAGGAAAATGGCAGCCGTGTGATCCTGCGTTTTCACGAGTTCCAGGGCAGACGCGGGGAAGTTACCCTTCATACCCGTCTGGCTGTGAAACAGTGGTGTGAGTGTAACCTGATGGAAGAGCCGGAAGCATTCAAAACCGGTGAGATTCGTGTGACACTGAAACCGTATGAAATCAAGACATTAATGTTTGAAATATAGGATGTGGATAAGATGAAAATCAGATGGACGAAGCAGGCAGAAGGAGAAGAAACAGAAGTTTTCCTGGAGAAAGGAACGGCGATGCCGGAAACTTTCCAGAAACTTGGAAAAAAACGGGGCGGCGACTGCCGGATTTCAGTAAAAAAAGAAGGCTTTTCCGAAGAGGAATGGACTAAGATGCTGTGCAATGGGGTGTGCAGCCTGTATGACGGGGCCTATCAGTTTTCCAAAAGCGGATTAAAGAGCCTGGGAAAACAGAGCGTATACGAAAACAGGGATTCCCTGAGCGATTACGGGGACAACTGCTATACGTTTGTACTGGAAGGTACAGAGCAGGAAATAGCAGCGCTGGAGCGCGGGGAAGCACTGGGACGCTGCAAGGGCTATGCCCGGACCCTTGGAAATCTGCCGAATAACTACTTACATACCGAAGATATGGCCTCTTATGCCGGGACGCTGGCGAAAGAGCTTAAAATCAGCTGTGAAACCTATGGAGACCAGAAGCTGGAAGAGCTTGGCTGCGGCGGTCTTCTGGCAGTCAATCAGGGAAGCAGGCGAGAGGCTGCCATGGTGGTTCTTCGCTATGAAGGCGCACCGGGAACTGACTGGACGGCACTGGTCGGCAAGGGACTGATGTTTGATGCAGGCGGCTATCATCTGAAGTCGATTGACGGTATGAAGGGAATGAAATATGATATGTGCGGGGCAGCAGAAATGCTGGAGATGATGGAATATCTTGTCACCCGGAAGGTCAGGAAAAATGTGATGGCCGTACTGATGCTCGCAGAAAATGTGATCAATTCGGATGCGGTAAAGATGGGGGATGTGATCACGACCCTGGCAGGAAAGACCGTGGAAGTCTACAACACCGATGCGGAAGGACGGCTGGTTTTATGTGACGGCATCACCTTTGCACAGCGGATGGGGGCTCGGACCGTCATCGACCTTGCCACACTGACCTATTCGGCCCAGAGTGCTCTGGGAGATCAGGTGGTAGCCCTCTTCGGAAATGACCGGGAGGCGCTTCGCACCTGGAAAGAGACGGCGGAAGTGACCGGAGAACATTTCTGGCAGCTGCCGATGGGACCGATCTATCACAAAATGATCGAGTGGTCGATCTGCGCGGACTTTGCCAATTATGCGCCGGGAAGAGGGGCTGGAGCCAGCGTGGCGGCCTGCTTCCTGGAAAACTTTGTGGAAGAAGGAACCCGGTGGATTCACCTCGATATGGTGGGACCGTCGGTGGTACGAAAAGAGACCGATGAGATGGCAGAGGGGGCCAGCGGAGCCTGCATGAGCACCCTGGCGGCTTATCTCACAAGATAAAGAGACAGGAGAGAAGAGATGAATTTTACATTTGACGGCAATATCTCCAGAGAAGTTCTGGAAAATTACCTGTCCCGGAGCGTGACGGCAGCAGGTTTATATGAGAGTAAAACACTGGAAGATGATCTGCGGGCAATCCGGGAGATGGGCGTAAAATTTCTTGGAAGAGCATCGGGCATCTGGTACATGACGATGGATGACGAGGAGCATTTTCGCCTGTCGAAGGAACTGGCAGACAAGGTACACGCCCAGGACCCGGAAGTGATCCTGCAGTCCTGCGTCTTCGAGTGGATCACACGGCGGATGGAGACAGTGGAGATTCCGGCTTATGTATTTGAAGCCTTTGGCCTGAAGCCGGAACAGAGGTGTTTCCGTCTGGAAGATGCTCTGTTTACGGATGAATCCAGCGGCTTTACCAGCAGAAGAGACGATCCGGCAAAGGACGGCGGCATTCCGGATCTCTCCCGCCAGGAGGCAAGACTGTGGTTTTATTACCGTGCCACCCGGTATATTGACTGCGGATATGAGGCCCTGCATATGGGACAGGTGCATCTCTATACCGCAAACGACAGGGGAATGGCAAAGACCGCAGAGCTGTTCGGTATGATCCGCGAGTACGCAAGGCTTCATGGAAGACGCCATAAAATCCTTCTGGATGCCCACACCCATGGAGTAAATATCCGTGGAAAACTGCTGTTTGACTATCATGCGATGCCCTTTACCCGGATGCCGCTTCTGGAAGTGCCGGGAGAAGAACTCGTACTGGTTCGCGAGGGTTACAGCGAGGGCGGAGAAAATCCAAACGGCTGGTCTGCGAAAGCCATGCCCTATCTCATGGAATACGACAACTGGGGCGGGCTGGTCGTTGACGACCGGAAAAAGATTCCGAGAGAGGAACTGGCCTGGAGAGACTGGTGGGGGTATGATCAGATCGCCTGGTTTGCCAACCAGCCGGAAGAGAGCCGGAACCATTTCCTGGAGTACACCTACAAATGGACAGATATCAACAATCCAAATGCCTACTTTGAACTGCCTTTCCGCCGGATGATCCATAATGCGGAAGTTCCCATGAAACGCGGAGACAACGGAGAGACGGATGCACAGGATTTTTACCAGATCAACACAAAAAGCCCAGCCTGCCCGATGGGCTTTGACCAGGAGGAGACCGCGAAACGCCTCTGGGCGACAGGTCACACTCTGCGGGAGCAGGCGGCAAATCCGGAGATGCTGATCCGCTATGGTGCAGAAAACGTTTACGACGAAGAAACCGGCATGAAGCTCCCGGAAAAGATCGTGGTCTATGGAAGCTTCCAGTCTCACGTCGGAGCCGTAAAAAATGATTCCAACAGCGAACTGACCAGAATGTACTACATCGGTGACAACACCTATACCCTTTCTGTGGTCATTCCCTTTGCGGGAACCTACGATTATTCCATATCAACCTATGGAACCTTATCCGCGACCTACCAGGCCGACGGATACCCGAGAAGCGGTTCCTCAAATAAGGCGCATTTTACCACCTGGAAGGATAATACGGTAGTCCGGTTCCGGTATCAGTTTATTACGAATAAAGTCACAGTGGAGATGTTTGAATAAAGAAAATGACGGACAAAATCCCTTATATTTCGTCATTTTATATACAACCTGACAATAAAATAACGAAAAAACTTCTTGAAAATAATCAATATCTCCAAAGAAAAGAAGGATATTCCAGAAAAACAGAAGGATTTTGTATGGTTTTTCCAGGGATGGAACTGCTATAATAACCCCAGAAACGAAAACCAAAACAAAAAACAGGAGGGTTTATAAGATGAAAAGAAAATTAATCAGTGCACTGCTTGCAACAGCAATGGTAGCATCCATGGTTGTAGTACCGGTAATGGCAGATGAAGAGACTGAGGCAGCTACCGAGGTTACCACAGAAGCTGCTACAGAAGCTGCTACAGAAGCTGCTACAGAAGCTGCAGCAGAAGAGAATGCTGAGCCGGTAGCAAATCCGGATCTGGCTGATAAAAAAGTTGGCGTTTGTATCTATCAGTTCTCCGATAACTTCATGACCCTGTTCCGTACAGAGCTTGAGGATTACCTGGTAAAACTTGGATTCAGCAAAGAGAATATCACCATTCAGGATGGCCAGAATGACCAGGCTACCCAGTCCAACCAGATCGATGCTTTCATCGCTGACGGCGTAGATGTTCTGATCATTAACCCGGTAAACACCTCTTCCGCAGAGACCATTACCGATAAAGTTGTAGATGCTGGAATCCCGCTGGTATACATCAACCGTGAGCCGGGCGAAGACGAGGAAGCAAGATGGGACGAGAACGGCTGGGACGTTACCTATGTAGGCTGTGACGCTAGACAGTCCGGTACCTTCCAGGGTGAGATCATCTCTGATCTGGGTCTGGACGCTATCGACAAAAACGGCAACGGCAAGATCGACTACGTTATGATCGAGGGTGACCCGGAGAACGTAGATGCTAAATATCGTACCGAGTTCTCCATCAAAGCACTTGAGGATGCTGGTCTTGAAGTTGAGTGCCTGGATGATCAGGTAGGTAACTGGGATCAGGCTACCGCTCAGCAGCTGGTTGCTAACTCCTTAAGCCAGTATGGTGATGATGTAGAAGTTGTATTCTGCAACAACGACGCAATGGCACTTGGCGCTCTGCAGTCCATCGAGGCAGCTGGCCGTACCGTTGGCGAGGATATCTACCTGGTAGGCGTTGACGCTCTGACCGAGGCTCTGGACAATGTAGCATCCGGAAAAATGACCGGTACCGTATTCAACGATCATTTCTCTCAGTCTCATGCAGCAGCTATCGCAGCAGCTAACTATCTGACCGGAACCGAGAATGAGCACTACATCGGCTGTGACTATGTAAAAGTTACCGCTGACAACGTAGCTGACATTCAGGAAAAACTGAAATAATCAGAAAACAGCATAAAAGCCGAAGAGGTGCGGGTGATGGAAAAAGCACCCACACCTCTTTCTATGAAAAAGATGCGTGCAGGGAACGCTGCAAAATACAATAAGCGAAGGCTTTGTATTTTGCAGTGCTCCCTGTTAAAAAAAGAAGGAGGGAGAATATGGCAGAATTTAAGCTGGAGATGAAGGGAATCTGTAAATCCTTCCCAGGCGTAAAGGCGTTGGACAACGTACAGCTGTCGCTCCGCCCGGGAACCGTGCATGCACTGATGGGCGAGAACGGCGCAGGAAAATCCACTTTGATGAAATGCCTCTTCGGTATCTACAAGATGGATGCCGGTGAAATTTATCTCGATGGACAGAAGGTTTCCATCAATAACCCGGACGAGGCCATGAAATATGGTATCGCGATGGTACATCAGGAGCTTCAGCCGATTCCGGCAAGAAGCGTGGCTGAGAACCTTTATGAAGGCCGTTTCCCGTTGAAAAGCTTCGGTCCGATCAAAGTGGTAGACCATAAAAAAATGTATGAGGACACCGCTTACTGGCTGAAAGAAGTAAAAATGGACTTTGATCCCAAGGCAATGCTGGGAGATCTTTCCATTGGTCAGATGCAGTCTGTAGAAATTGCAAAGGCAGTTTCCCATCAGGCAAAAGTCGTGATTTTCGATGAGCCGACCTCATCTCTTTCCGATAATGAGGTAGAAGCTCTTTTCCGTATCATGAACGACCTTCGTGACAAGGGCGTTGCCATGGTATACATATCCCACAAGATGGACGAGATCAAACGAATCGCAGATGACATTACGATCATGCGTGACGGTACTTATGTAGGTACCTGGTCTGCGGACGAGCTTTCCACTGACGATATCATCGCCAAGATGGTAGGCCGTACCCTGACAAACGTTTACCCCGAGAGAAAGAATACACCGGGAGAAGTCATCATGGAAGTCAAACATATGACCTCCATTTCCGACAAATCCTTCCAGGATGTTTCCTTTAACCTGAGAAAAGGTGAGATCCTTGGTTTCGGCGGTCTGGTCGGCGCCCAGAGAACAGAGGTACTGGAAGGTGTCTTCGGTATCCGTGCTTTAAAGAGCGGTGAAGTTTACGTCAAAGGAAAGAAAGTAACGATCAAACACCCGGCAGATGCCATGAAAGCCGGTATCGGCCTGATCACAGAGGACCGTCGTGGAAATGGTATCTTCGGCTGTCTTTCCATCAAAGACAACGTAGGTGTTTCTACCTATAATAAATATTTGAAAGCAGGCATTGTTCTGGATCACAAGAAGATCGGCGAGATCGTGGACAGCAGTATCAAGAAGCTTCGGATCAAGACTCCGAACATGAAGGAGCACATCGCCAACCTGTCAGGAGGAAACCAGCAGAAGGTTATCATCGCCAGATGGCTGGCGAACGATCCGGATATTCTGATCATGGATGAGCCGACTCGTGGTATCGACGTAGGAGCCAAGCATGAGATCTACGAGATCATGAACGATCTGGCTGCTCAGGGAAAATCCATTATCATGGTTTCCTCTGAGATGGCTGAGCTTTTAGGAATGTCCGACCGTGTCTATGTTATGTGCGACGGCAAGATGCGGGGAGAGATCAAAGACAAGAAGGACATGACGCAGGCCAAGGTAATGAGCTATGCGACACAGTTCTGATGATGGGAGGAGCCAATAATGGATAAGAAAAAACTGAGTTTTAAAGACATTATGATCAACTACGGTGTAATCATCATCGTAGTGCTGCTGGTAATCTATACCGGTATTACTTCAAAGAATTTCCTGAGTGTCAACAACCTGACAAACATCCTCATGAATATGAGTTCCCGTCTGGTCATTGCCCTTGGTATTGCGGGCTGTATCATCACCGCAGGCTGTGACCTGTCAGCCGGACGTATGATCGGTCTTGGCGGCTGTATCGCAGGTACCCTGCTTCAGAAGATGGATTATTCCCAGAAGTTTTTCCCGAACATGAAGCCCATGAATATTTTCCTGGCTCTTCTGATCGTTATGCTGGTATGTGCACTGTTTGGTGCTGTAACCGGTTTCTTCATCGCTTACCTGAATGTACCGCCCTTCATTTCCACCATGGCAATGATGGAGATCGTTTACGGTATCAACATGATCTACACCAATGCAACTCCGCTGGGAGGTTATGTATCCTCTTATACCGGTATTGCTTCCGGCAGATTCCTTGGAATCAGCTACCTGATCTGGATCGCACTCCTTGTGGCAGTGATCACCTGGTTTATCTTTAACATGACCCGTCACGGCAAATATATGTATGCAATCGGTGGTAACCCACAGGCAGCAGAGGTTGCCGGTGTACCGGTAAAGAAAACTCTGATCATCATCTACGCAAAAGCAGCTGCTATGTATGGTCTGGCAGGTTTCATGCTGGGCGCAAAAGCAGGCGGTGCTTCCGTACAGCTTGGTTATGGTTATGAGATGGAGGCCATCGCGGCTTGTACCATCGGCGGTGTATCCGTTTCCGGAGGCCGTGGTAAAGTTTCTTCTGCTATCATCGGTGTAGCGGTATTCGAGATCCTGAAAGCGGCTCTGCAGTTCCTGGGAGTAAACTCCAATGCACAGTGGATCGCTCTTGGTATCATTATCTTCGTTGCAATTTCTCTGGATATCAGAAAATATGTAGCAAGAAAATAAAACTTATACTATAATGAAAAGGCCGTCGCAAGACCTGAAGCGGCGGCCTTTTTTCATAAGAAAACATTTGGGAGGAAATGAATTTATGACAGGTGAAAGCTATTTATCAACAGCCCTGATCCCGCTTTTGATGACGGTGGTGCTGGCTTACTACAGCTTCCGTCTCCTGGTTCTGCAGGATGTGGATTCCATCTATGGAAAAAATAAAAAGAAACCGAAGGACAAAGAAGGCTTTGCGAAGGCAGCCGGAAAGCTTATGGTCTTTCTGACGATCGCGTCCCTTGGCATGGCTGTGATCATGTACTGGAGCGTGGATTTTGCCCTCATCGAGATAGGCGTGTGTTTTGTAATCTTCGGGGTCCTCTGGAAAAAAATGAATGAAAAATACGGTGAATAAAGGGGAGATTGCAGTATGAGTCTCTATTCAGTGATGCTGGTGGATGACGAGGAGGAAGTCATCCAGATCATTATGAAAAAACTGGACTGGGCAAGTATGGGCTTCCAGATCGTGGGTTATGCCCACAACGGGGCCGAGGCCCTGGAGCTGGCGGAAGAGTGCCAGCCCGATGTGGTGATGACCGATATCAAAATGCCCTATATGGACGGACTGGAGCTGAGCCGGAGGCTGAAGGAGCGCTATCCTTCGATCCGGATCATCATCTTTTCCGGATTTGACGAATTTGAATATGCAAAAGAGGCAATTCGCATTGAGGTGGAGGAGTACATCTTAAAACCCATTGACGCCGGAGAGCTTCAGGAGCTTTTTGGCAGGATCAAAAAATCCCTTGATAAGGAAATCGACGAGAAGCGGAACATTGACAAGCTCCAGGAATACTATATGGAAAGCCTGCCACTTCTCCAGGAGAACTTTTTTACCTCGCTTTTTGAGGGCCGGGTGCCTGCAGAGGAGATCGACAAATATCTGGTGAACTATCAGATCCATCTTTGTGGACCCCTCTATCTGGTGACGATTCTCCACTTAAGTTCCTCGGATGTGAAGGCCTACAGCAATCCGTTTCTGATGACGGTCTCGGTGAAAAAGCTGGCGGAAGAGCAGCTGGTGCCGAAATACGGTTCCAGGACGTTAATTTATCTCGGGGATATCATCGTGATTTCTCAGCTGGAGACGGCGGACCAGGTGGCTGGCTATACGGATATGATGGATGAGTTCTGCCGTCAGGCCAAACGTGTCTGCGGCATCCGGGTGACGGCTGGCGTGGGCCAGCTCTGTTCCTCGGTGGAGGAGCTGAAGCTTTCCTATCAGGGAGCCAGGAACGCCGTTTCTTACCGGGCTCTCTACGGAAACAACCGGGCCATCAACATCGCGGAGATCGAGCCAAAGGAAAAGTCCGAGGAGACCTGGGAGGAGGAAGCCCTTCACCGGATCATGAAGCAGATCCGCCTGGGGGACAAGAGTGCGCTGGAGGGCGAGGTCAAGGACTGCCTGAAGAAATTTACGGAGAATGGCAGCTCTCTGCAGAAGTATCGCCTCTTTGTTATGGAACTCATCGCGGAGATCATGCGCTTCGGAAACAAAAACCAGCTGGATATGGAAGAGCTTTTCCGGAAGGAAAGCGATATATATCAGATGGTTTTCCAGCCGGAATCCTTCGAGGAGCTCTGCGAATGGCTCATCGGCGTGGGTGAGAAGGTTCAGGAGATGCTGAGCAGCGAGCGCCAGAACAATACGAAATCCTTTGTGACCAGGGCTGTCGAGTATGTCCGGGAAAATTATGCGGACCAGAGCATTTCCATCGAGACAGTCTGCCGGACCCTGGGCGTCAGCGCCGCTTATTTTTCCACGGTCTTCAAAAAGGAGACGGGAAAGACCTTCATCGGCTATCTCACGGATTACCGCATGGAGGCGGCGGAGGAACTGCTTCTGACGACGGACGACAAAACCTACATGATTGCGGAAAAAGTCGGCTACGGCGATCCCAACTATTTCAGCTATGCTTTCAAGAAAAAATACGGGGTGTCGCCGTCCAAGTATCGAGTGGAGAAAATGAAAGTCAGTGGATGAGACGAAGAAATTTTTGGAAAAGCTTGGAAAGCGCTTTGTGAAGCATGCGGACCCCAAGAGCATTCAGGTGACGATCTCCGTATCTTTTACGATCACGGCGGTCTGCATCATGTGTTTCCTGGGCGTTCTGCTCTATCAGCAGTTTGCAAGAAAGACGGAGCTGCTCTATGCGGAAAACACCGAGCAGCTTTTAAACCAGACGGCCATCAGCCTGGAGGATTACCTGAGGAGCATGCGCCGGATCTCCGATGCCATGTACTACAGTGTCATCAAGGACAAGGACCTGGCCACCGAGGGGCTGGATGAGGAGATGGATCTTCTCTACGAGGCCAACAAGGACAATCTGGTGAGCATTGCCTGCTATGCGAGGGACGGCGGCCTCGTGGCGGCGGCTCCCATCGCTAACGTGAAAGCAGGAATTTCCGTCACGGACCAGGAGTGGTTTCAGGACGCAGTGGATCAGCTGGAAAACTTTCACTTTTCCACACCCCATGTGCAGAACCTTTTTGACGACCCCTCCTACCGTTATCACTGGGTCGTTTCCCTGAGTCGTACCGTGGAACTCACCAACAACGGCGGCACGATGCAGGGCGTCCTTCTGGTAGATATGAACTACAGCAGTATCAAGCAGCTGCTGGAAAAGGTCAACCAGGACGTTTCCAAGGAGTATGTCTACCTCATGGACCGCAACGGGGAGATCATTTACCATCCTAAGCAGAACCTCATCCGCACTGGTCTTCTGGGGGAAGACAACCAGGACGTTTCCGGCTATGAGGACGGTACCACCCGGGAACATTTCGAGAAGGAGAAGCGGATGGTGACTGTGAAAACGATCAGCTATACGGGCTGGAAGCTGGTGGGTGTGGTTCCGATGGAGACGTTTTCTATGGGCCTTGAGGAGACGCGGTATCTTGTGATCCTGCTGGTGGCCCTGGCCCTTCTGGCGACGATGATCCTGAATCAGCTGGTTTCCGCCCGGATCGCGAAGCCCTTAAAGAAACTCAACGATTCCGTGAAAGAGTGGGAGGCAGGCAATCTGGAACCCGATATCTATGTGGGCGGTTCCCTGGAGGTGGCCCATCTGGGTAAGACCCTTCAGTCCACCGTAGCCCAGATCCGGCAGCTTATGAAGGATATTGTTACGGAGCAGGAGGAAAAGCGGAAGAGCGAACTGGATGCCCTCCAGTCCCAGATCAATCCACATTTCCTCTATAATACGCTGGATTCCATCGTCTGGATGATCACCGGGGAACGCTATAAGGAAGCAGTTTTCATGATCACCCAGCTGGGCAGCCTTTTCCGGGTGAGCCTAAGCCGCGGAAAGACGATCATAAGCATTGAGGATGAGATCCGTCACGCCCAGAACTACATGAGCATCCAGAAGATCCGCTATAAAAACGCCTTTCAGGTGGAATTTCAGGTGGAGCCCGAGGTGCAGCAGTGCTGTACGGTGAAGCTGGTGCTTCAGCCCCTCCTGGAAAATGCCATCTATTACGGCATGGAATACATGGACGGAGAGGGCGAGATCCTCGTAAAAGGCTATGAAAAAGACAGAGATATCTACCTGGAAGTCCAGGACAACGGTCTTGGCATGCCCGAGGAAGAGGCGGCGAAGCTTCTGACGGAAAGTTCACGGGAACGAAAGAGAGGTTCCGGCGTGGGCCTCATCAACGTGGACAGCCGGATCCGTCTGCGTTTCGGCAAGGAGTACGGGCTTCTGATCGAGAGCCATCCCGACGAGGGCATGAAGGTGACGATCCACATCCCGGCCATCCCCTACACGGAAGAAAATCAGCAGCTTCTGGAAGAGGGAAAATACAAAGCGAAGGAGGAGAAGTCATGAATAAAAACCGTTTTTATGTCGGACTTCTGGTGACTGCCATTCTGGCGGTGCTCGTCTACGCCTCCTACGGAATGGTCAACGCGGGAAAAAAGGAAACCTACCATTCGGTGGCTGTCATCGTGGACGACAGTAGCAGCGACCGCTGGACGGCTTTCAAGGAAGGGCTGGAGCAGGGGGCGGACGAGGAAAATTTCCATATCAACGTGGTGTCCACCAGCTCCTTTGTGAACCTTCATGAGGAATGCTCCATCATTTCCAGAGAGCTCGAAAACGGGGCGGACGGTGTCATCGTTCAGCTCTGCGGGGACGATGCGGACGGTCTTTTTTCCGGGATTGTCTCCGGGGTTCCCACGGTACTCGCTGAGAATGAGGGAGAATCTGAATCGCTTTTTACCACAGTCATGGCAGATCCCTATGAGATCGGCAGAACCATCGGTGAAAATCTTCTGGCGGGAGCGGGAGATTCTCTTTCCGGTTTCACGGTGGGCATTCTTTCGGGAAACCAGAAGATGAAGTCCCAGCGTCTTCGACTGGAAGGCTTTCAGAAGGCAGTGGAACGCTCAGGGGCAGAGATCCTCTGGACCCTCTCCGATGAGGAAGTTGGAGACCAGAGCGCCCTGGAACGCTACTGGAAGGAAAAACCTGCCTCCGTGCTGGTGGCGCTTGACAACGATGAGACGGAGCTGGCCGGAGACTTTATCCTGGGGCTTTCCGGGGAAAAACCGAAGCTTTACGGGGAAGGCTGTTCCGAGAAGACCGTCTATTACCTGGACAAGGGCGTGATCGCCTCCCTGGTGGTTCCCAATGAATTTTTCATGGGTTATCAGTGTGTGAAGGAGCTGGCGGAAAAGATCAATTATCACCAGGATAACGGGGTAACGGAAGATACCGTGGATTTTCTCTCCGTGACCCGTGAAAATCTCTATGACCGGGATACGGAGAATATCCTGTTTCCGAATATCAGCTGAGGAGAAAAAAATGAAAAAACGAATGTTAGCGGTGCTTCTGGCGAGTGTGACGGCCTGCTCCTTAGGAGGCTGCGCCGGGAAGAAAAAGGATACGGTGCAGACCGTGAAGATCGGGCTGACCCTTTACGATCAGTATGATACTTTCATCTCAGAGCTCGTGAGCTGGTTCAACGCCAGCGCCTCGGCTCTGGAGGAGGAGACGGGAACGGCCATCAATGTGGAGGTGGTGGATGCGGCGGGAAGCCAGACCACCCAGAATGAGCAGGTGAAATCCCTGATTGAGAAGGGCTGCGATGTAATCTGTGTGAACCTGGTGGACCGCACGGAGCCGACCACGATCACCGATATGGCGGAGAAAAACGATGTGCCCATCATCTTTTTCAACCGGGAGCTGGTGGCGGAGGATCTTGAGCGCTGGGAAAAGCTCTACTATGTGGGCGCCGATGCCTTCGGTTCCGGCATCATTGAGGGGGAGCTGGCGGCGGAGACCTTTCAGAGCGATCCGAAATATGACAAGAACGGCGACGGCATCTGTCAGTATGTGGTGTTGGAAGGGGAGGCCGGCCATCAGGACGCGATTGTGCGTACAGAATATTCCGTCAACACCCTGGTGGAAAAGGGCGTGAAGGCCGAAAAACTGGGCTACGCGATCGCCAACTGGAAGCGGGCTCAGGCCCAAACAAAAATGACCACCCTCCTGGAAGAGTACGGGGAGCGCATCGAACTCATTCTGGCCAACAATGACGATATGGCGCTGGGGGCCATCGATGCCCTGAAAGTTTCGGAACTGCCAAAAGACGAGTGGCCCATCATCGTAGGGATCGACGGAACCGACGTGGGCCTCGGAGCCATCAAAAACGGCGAGATGGCAGGAACGGCCTATAACGACAAGGAGGGGCAGGCGGAAGCCATGCTGAAGCTGGCCTTCGTTCTCTCAGAAAAAGACCCCGACAGCGGCCTCACTCTGGAGGACATTCCGCTTCAGGATGAAAAATACGTCCGCATGCCTTATTATCGGGTCACGCTTGATAATGTGGAAGAATATGTGGAGTGGTCCAAAAAGAAGCCCGACGGCGTCGGTACAACAGAAAATACAGAAATCACAGAATAAAAAAGCACCCGGTCATAATGACCGGGTGTAATTGTTTCATCTGAAAGATCAGCCAAAGTAATCGATCTGCATGGCTTTTTTCACAGCCGTCATGGTCTCGGCGGCTCTCTTTTCGGCAACGGCGCTTCCGGCTTTCAGGATATCGTAGACATCCGGAATCCTTGCTTCCCACTCTTTTCTGCGCTCGCGGATCGGAGTCAGTTCTGCCTGCATGACGTTGTTAAGGAATTTCTTTACCTTCACATCGCCCAGGCCGCCGCGGCGGTAGTGGTCTTCCAGCTCTTCCAGGTTCTTGTAATCCGGCAGGAACTCCTCGAAGTGCTCCGGACGGGAGAAGGCTTCCAGATAAATGAATACCGGGTTGCCGTCCACTTTTCCGGGATCCTCGACGCGAAGATGGTTCGGGTCGGTGAACATGGACATGATTTTCTTTTTCACCACATCGGCTTCATCGGAGAGGTAGATGCAGTTTCCCAGGGATTTGCTCATCTTTGCCTTACCGTCGATACCAGGGAGACGCAGGCACGCCTTGTTGGAGGGAAGGACGATCTGGGGATCGGTCAGGGTCTCGCCGTATACGGTGTTGAACTTGTGAACGATCTCTTTACACTGCTCCAGCATGGGCATCTGGTCCTCGCCTACGGGTACATGGGTAGCGCCGAAAGCGGTGATATCAGCAGCCTGGCTGATGGGGTAGCAGAAGAAGCCGACGGGAATGCTGGCTTCGAAATTACGCTGTACGATCTCCGCCTTTACCGTGGGGTTTCTCTGTACGCGTGAAACGGTCACGAGGTTCATGTAATAGAAGGTGAGCTCGGTAAGCTCGGGAACCATGGACTGGATAAAGATCGTGGATTTATCGGGATCAATACCGCAGGCCAGGTAATCGAGAGCCACCTGGATAATATTCTGGCGGACTTTCTCGGGGTGCTCCGCATTGTCGGTGAGCGCCTGGGCATCTGCGATCATAATGTAGATCTCATCGTACTGGCCGGAGTTCTGAAGCTTCACACGCTCGGAAAGAGAGCCCACATAATGGCCCACATGAAGGCGTCCGGTGGGGCGGTCTCCGGTTAAGATTACTTTTTTCATAAAGCTGTTCCTCTCTTCTTGTCAAAGTGCCGGAAAAGTTCCGGATGTTCTGGGAAAATTATATCTCAAATCAGATGGTCAGTCAACCTGCCTGTAAAAAAAGGAGGGCCGAAGGTCTGCTGGAACCTTCGGCTCGAAATATGAAAAAGAGAATCTATATGGAAAAGCTTTTGTTTGCTTTTCTTGATTCTTATTCTATCGTCTCCCTGTGTCCGCTTTGTGGCGAAAATTTGAAAATTCTGTGAAAAACTTTACTTCCATGAAGTGAAGCCCAGATACTTCAGGCTCAGGCCGAGACGCTTGTGGAGAAGCAGATTCCAGCCTGTAAAACCGGTTCTTGTGGCATCCTGGGCGATGGAAACGGCATCTGCCCTGTCGATGTTGGCCCTCTCGGTCACGGTGAAAGAGATGGTTCCGTTCCGGGTGACGGAGGAGGCGAGGAAGCTTGCGCGGGCCTGGACGGCGATGGGAGTCGTGCTGCTTTCCTCGTAGATCATGTTAAATTCCGCCGAAATCCGGCTGCTTTTCGGCGTGTTGACATACATATCCAGGGTCGCCAGGGCGCCGTCATCGGAGAAAACCGTGATGAAACGGAGCTGTTTTTTCGAACGGTCATAGACGATGGAGTAAATGTTCTGTTCTTTGCTGTCTTTCAGCTGGATATAGGGATCGCCGTCGGCGTTTGTGGCGCCGTTGGTTTTGATGTAGTTTACGACCTTCTGGTAATTTATCTTGACAACAGTCTGGGAAGGCGTGTAGGAGGCCTTTTTGACCGTGATGGTGCAGGTATAGGTGACACCGCCGGAAACGGCCGAGATTTTTGCGGTACCGGCTTTTCTGGCAGCGACATAGCCGCTGGAGGAAACGGAAGCGACACTGGAATTGCTGCTTTTCCAGACGATGCTCTGTTTGGTGTTTTTCAGTGTCAGCTGGCTGTAGGTTCCGGTCTCCAGAGTCAGCGTGGAGGCGGATAGTTTCGGGGCTTCCACAACGACCGCACATTTATAGGTTTTTCCCTTGTAACAGGCCTTGATGAAGGCGCTTCCTGCTTTGATGCCTTTTACTACGCCTTTGGAGGTGACGGTGGCCACCGCCTTATTGGAGGAGGTCCACCTGACGGTGCCGGAGGCGTTCTTTAGCCGCAGGATCCGCGTTTTGCCTCTGGTCAGGCGGAAAGCGGAACGGGAGAGGGCCGGGGTGGCGGCTTCTGCGGTAAGGCTCACCGCTTCTTTCAAAGGAAGGGCCGGGTTTTCTAGAAGGAGAGCGGAGAAAAGGGCGGTGAAAATCAGTTTTTTCCATGTTTTTTTCATAAAGGTGACCTCCTTTTTAGAAAATCTTCGTGGTCCAGCGGCTCATATCCCAGACTTCGTTTACCACGTCCTGATAAAATTCCGGCTCGTGGCAGATCAGCAGGATGCTGCCCTTGTATTCCTTGAGGGCGCTCTTGAGGGCATCCTTGGCATCCACGTCGAGGTGGTTGGTGGGCTCGTCCAGGAGCAGTACGTTGGTGTCCCGGTTGATGAGTTTGCAGAGACGGACTTTGGCCTGCTCGCCTCCGCTTAAGACGCGAACCTGGCTTTCGATATGTTTCGTGGTGAGACCGCATTTTGCCAGGGCGGAGCGGATCTCATACTGGGTGTAGGAGGGGAAATCCTGCCAGAGTTCTTCAATACAGGTCGTGCGGTTGTCGCCCCTGACCTCCTGCTCGAAATAGCCGATCTGGAGATTTTCGCCCAGTTCGCAGCTGCCGGAGAGGGAAGGAATCAGGCCCAGAATACTCTTTAAGAGAGTGGTTTTTCCGATACCGTTGGTTCCGGTGATGGCGATCTTCTGGCCGCGCTCCATGGAAAGGTTTAACGGTTTGGAGAGAGGCTCGTCATAACCGGTGACAAGATCGTGGGTTTCGAAAAGCATCCTGCCTGGCGTACGGCCGTAGCGGAAATGAAACTCGGGCTTTGGCTTCTCAGCGGCCAGCTCGATGACGTCCATTTTGTCAAGCTTTTTCTGGCGGGACATGGCCATGTTTCGGGTGGAGACCCGGGCCTTATTGCGGGCCACGAAATCCTTGAGCTCGCTGATTTCCTGTTGCTGACGGCGGTAGGCAGCCTCCAGCTGGGATTTTTTTACGGCGTAGACCTCCTGGAAGTGGTCGTAATCGCCGACATAGCGGTTCAGCTCCTGATTTTCCATGTGATAGATGATGTTGACCACTTCATTTAAGAAAGGAATATCGTGGGAAATCAGGATAAAAGCGTTTTCGTAGTCCAGAAGATAGCGTTTCAGCCAGGCGATGTGCTCCTCGTCGAGGTAGTTGGTGGGCTCATCGAGCAGGAGTATATCCGGTTTTTCCAGCAGAAGCTTGGCGAGCAGGACTTTGGTACGCTGGCCGCCGCTTAAATCGGTCACATCCCGGTCAAGACCAAGATCCAGAAGGCCTAAGGCCCGGGCCACTTCCTCCACTTTCGCGTCGATGGTGTAGAAATCGTGGAGCGTCAGCTCATCCTGGATCGTTCCCAGTTCTTCCATAAGGACTTCCATCTCGTTCTCGTCGGCCTCGCCCAGGTGGTCGCAGATCTCATTCATCCGCTCTTCCTTTTTTAAAAGGGGATCGAAGGCGGATTTGAGGACATCCTGAATGGTCATGCCTTTTTCCAGGACCGCATGCTGGTCGAGATAGCCGGCGCGGACGTTTTTTGCCCACTCGACTTTTCCCTCGTCGGGCATGAGCTTGCCGGTGACAATGTTCATAAAGGTAGACTTTCCTTCGCCGTTAGCGCCCACAAGGCCGATGTGCTCGCCTTTCAGGAGGCGGAAGGATACGTCATTAAAAATGGCCCGGTCGCCGAAGCCATGGGTCAGATGTTCCACATTTAAAATACTCATAAGTTCTCCTTTTTCTGGTAGTTCTCGAACTATTATATATGGAAAACATTGCGCCGTAAAGCATTGAATTTGTGCAAAAAAAGCAAAAAGAAGAGCTGATTGTCCTATAGCTTTTCTAAAAGAATACGTTTATACTAAAGTTACAAAATACAGAATTGATGTAAGGAGGAAATTTATGAACTTTGTACTGACAAAAGAGCAGGAGACACTGGAAAAAGGTCTTACGATCCTGCTGGAAGAGCACGGACATGCATACGGTGAGGGCGAAATTTCCATCACACCGGTATTTACAGACGAGAATAAATTAAAAGTTGAGAAAAAAGGACAGGATGTGACCATCTCCTGCAAAGAGAAGGCTCATTTCTTCCGCGGCATCGGCCATCTCTTCAGTCATCTTGAGGATGCCGATTTCGTGAAAGAGGAGACCGTTTATGTGGACTGCCTGGGCGCTATGCCGGACTGCTCCAGAAACGGTGTTCCGACACCGGATATGCTGAAACGCATGATCCGCACCATGGCTCTCCTGGGTATGAACGAGATCTTCCTTTACACCGAGGATACCTACGAGCTTCCGGAATATCCGTATTTCGGCGCTTTCCGCGGAAAATTTTCCAAAGAGGAGCTGAAAGAGTGCGATGCTTACGGCGAGCTCTTCGGCATTTGCCTGGTTCCCTGCATCCAGACTCTGGCACATCTGAGCACCTTCCTTCGCTGGCCGACCAGCAACGGTCTGCAGGACAACAGAGACAACCTGCTTCCCGAGGAAGCGAAGACCTATGCCCTCATCGAGAGCATGCTGAAAAACTTCTCCGAGTGTGTCCGCACAAAGAAAGTACATCTTGGCATGGACGAGGCTCACGGCCTGGGTCTCGGCGAGTATCTGAAAAAACACGGCTTTACCAACCGTCTTTCCATCATGAAACGTCACCTGGAAAAAGTAGAGGAGCTTTGCAGAAAATACGGTCTGGAGCCCATGATGTGGAGCGATATGTTCTTCAACCTGGCATCCAAGGACGGCTCCTACTACAGCGTTCCGGAAGATTACGAATGGGAAGAAAAGGATAAACCCGGCGATAACCTGACCATGGTTTACTGGGATTACTACAACCATGATCCGAAGACCTATGAGAGAATGCTGAGCCTTCATAAAAAGCTCTCCAATAAAGTATATTTCGCAGGCGGCGGCTGGACCTGGAACGGCCTGGTTCCCGATTACGGAAAAGCTTTCGACAGCACCAGGATAGGTATGCGCGTCATGAAACAGCAGAAGGTCCGCAATGCGTTTATGACTCTCTGGATGGATGACGGTACCGAGACTCCTTTCGCAGCAGGTCTGCTTCCGCTGATCCTTTTCGCTGAGGAAGGTTTCACCGAGGAGCCGGAGGACGCTGCTATCGACGAGAAACTTCACCTGTTCCAAGAAGCTTCCATGGAAGAGTGGATGCTCCTCACCAAACTGGACTGCCTGCCGGGCTGCGATCCGCTGAATATTGCGGCAGTTAACCCGTCCAAGCACCTGTTCTATCAGGATCCGCTGCTGGGTCTCTTCGACCGTCAGTATCAGGGATATGACCTCTATGGCCATTACGGCAAACTGGCAAAAGAGCTCCGGGCTGTGGAAGAGCGCGTGACCGTTTCCAAAAACCTCTTTGCCTGCTACCGTTCTCTGGCAGAGTTTCTGGCAGTGAAGGCTGGTATCGGTCTGGACATCCGCAGAGCTTATCTCGAGGGAGACAGAGACTGGCTCACCAGCATCGCTGAGGAGCAGATTCCTGTATGCCTGGAGGATCTGGAACAGTACCACGATTTCCGTGAGAAGATCTGGTTCCATGAGTGCAAACCCAATGGTTATGAGACCATCGACATCCGTCTGGGCGGCCTCCATGCGAGACTGGTAAGCGCTCAGAAGCGGATTCTGGCATATCTTGCCGATGAGATCACAGAGATCCCCGAGCTTCTGGAAGAGCGCCTTCCCTACAAGCCCAGCGCACCGGAAGGACTGCAGCAGCCCTTCAATATGAACAACTGGTGCAACATCGTTACCGCTGGAAACATGGGTACCGGTACCGTTTGATAAAAAAATCGCCTGACTTTATGGCTTGAATCCCCACTTGACAGGTAGAAAAAGAAACAGGTATGATAAGTGGAGAAGACAGTAGTTAACCGATTGAAAAGATAAAGGCAGGCGCAAATACATGGAATACGAAAGCATCATACTGAAAGACGAGATCACAGTCAGAAAAATTTATACGATCCACTATTTTGAATACATGAAAAACTTTGAGTTTTCGGGAGAAACCCATGATTTCTGGGAGCTCCAGTGCGTGGACAAGGGCGAAATCAAGGTTCTGGACCATATCCTGAAGGCGGGCCAGGTGATTTTCCACAAGCCCAATGAGTTCCACAATCTGGCGGCAACGGGAGTCAGCGCCCCCAACGTGGTGGTGGTTTCCTTTGCCTGCACTTCCCCGGCCATGAAGTTTTTCGAGGGCCGTATTCTGGAAGTCAGCGAGTACGAGCGAGGCCTCTTAGGACAGATGATCTCCGAGGCGAGACGCTGCATCGAGTCCCCGCTGGATGATCCCTATCTCAAGAAAATGGAGAAAAAGAAGGATGCACCCTTTGGCTCAGAGCAGCTGATCCGGCTTGATCTGGAACTTCTGCTTCTCAGTATGATCCGGAGAAATCTTCCCAACCCGGTGAAACCGGCGGAGGAGATCTGGGCTCCGGGCGGAGGCGGCTCCGCTGCTTATATTCAGATCATGGACTATCTGAAAGCACATATCTGCGGTTATGTGACCATCGAGGATATCTGCCGGGAAAACCTCATCGGCCGTTCCCAGCTGCAGAAGATCTTCCGGGAGCAGCATAACTGCGGAGTAATCGACTTTTTTACCAAGATGAAAGTGGAATATGCCAAGGAGCTGATTCGGGAGAAAAATCAGAACTTCACCCAGATCTCAGAGTATCTCGGTTATTCCTCCATCCATTATTTTTCCCGTCAGTTCAAGAAGATCACGGGAATGACACCCTCTGAGTATACGGCCTCCATCATGGCCCGCTCGGAGTCGAAAAAAAAGACAGAAAGAAGAGTATAAAGATGAGTAAGAAACCTGTACTGGTAATCATGGCAGCTGGAATGGGAAGCCGTTACGGCGGCCTTAAACAGATCGATCCGGTAGACAAAGAAGGTCATATCATCATGGACTTTTCCATTTATGACGCAAAACAGGCCGGATTTGAGAAAGTAATCTTTATCATCAAAAAAGCAAACGAGAAAGATTTCAAAGAGTCTATCGGCGACCGTATGGCAAAGATCATGGACGTGGACTATGCGTTCCAGGAGCTCACTGATCTGCCCGAGGGCTTTTCTGTTCCCGAAGGCCGTGTGAAACCCTTCGGAACTGCTCATGCAATCTTAAGCTGCAGAGACAAGATCGACGGACCCTTCGCCGTGATCAACGCCGACGATTATTACGGACCTCATGCCTTCAAGGAGATTTATAATTATCTCTCCACCCATGAGGACGACGATAAATACCGTTACACGATGGTAGGTTATATCCTGGAGAACACCCTGACTGAGAATGGCCATGTGGCAAGAGGCGTCTGCACGACCGATGAGAATCATCAGCTGGTAGGCATCTGCGAGCGCACCCATATCGAGAAGAGAGGCGATGTGACCGCATATACCGAGGACGACGGCGCTACCTGGACCACAATCCCGGCAGGCAGTATTGTTTCCATGAATATGTGGGGTTTCACCAGCAGCATTCTGAAAGAGATCGGCAGTCGTTTCCCGAAATTCCTGGAGGAGAACCTTCCGAAGAATCCGATGAAATGTGAGTTCTTTCTTCCGAGCGTGGTAGGAGAGCTTCTGGCAGAGGATAAGGCTACCGTAGAGGTGCTGAAATCTGAGGATAAATGGTACGGCGTTACCTATAAAGAGGACAAACCGGTGGTTGTAGCAGCCATTCAGAAATTAAAAGACGAGGGAAGATATCCTCAGAAACTTTGGGAGGAGTAATAAAGTGAAGAAGGAACAGATCACAGCAGAAGTTCTGACAGCCTTTCAGCTGCCGGAAGCAGGACTGAAGGAACTGGCTCCGTACGGAAGCGGTCATATCAATGACACCTTCCGTGTGACCTACGAGACAGAGAAGGGACAGCGCCGTTATATTCTTCAGAGAATGAACAAGAGTATTTTTGAGAAACCGGTAGAGCTTATGGAAAATATCGTCCATGTAACCGAGTGGATCAAAAAGAAAGCAATCGAGAACGGCGGCGATCCGGAGAGAGAGACTCTGACTGTCGTATCTGCAAAGGACGGAAAGCCCTACCATGTGGACGGCGAGGGCCAGTACTGGAGAGTGTACCTTTTCGTAGAGGGAACCACAAGCTACGATAAGGTGGAGAAGCCCTCCGACTTCTATGAGAGTGCCGTTTCCTTCGGTCACTTCCAGCGCCAGCTGGCAGATTTCCCGGCAAAATCGCTTCATGAGACGATTCCGGATTTCCACAATACTGCAAAGCGTTTTGAGACCTTTCAGAAGGCTGTGGCAGCCGACGTCTGTGGAAGAGCCGCTTCTGTAAAAGAGGAGATCCAGTTTGTTCTGGATCATGAGGCTTTCGCCCACACCCTCTGTGATCTGGAAGCAGCAGGAAAGATTCCGACCAGAGTCACCCACAATGACACCAAGCTCAACAATATTCTCATCGACAACGCCACCGGAAAAGGCATCTGCGTCATCGACCTGGATACCGTTATGCCGGGCCTGGCTGTGAACGATTTCGGTGATTCCATCCGTTTCGGCGCCAGCACAGGAGCCGAGGACGAGCCGGACCTCTCCAGGATCTGGTGTGACCTGGAGCTCTACGAGCTGTATGTAAAAGGCTTTATCGAGGGCTGTGGCGGAGCACTTACCGATATCGAGCTGGACAACCTGCCCACCGGAGCCATGATGATGACCTTCGAGTGCGGCATGCGTTTCCTCACTGACTATCTGGAAGGCGACCACTACTTCAAGACCGCCCGCGAAAACCACAACCTCGAACGTGCCCGCACCCAGTTCAAGCTGGTGAAGGATATGGAAGAGAAACTGCCGAAGATGAAAGAGATTGTAAATAAATATCGCTAATTTTGAAAAATGAAATCTGAGGACGGAACGGGCAGCCGTCGCCCATTGTTAGGAGATGCGGGAATGTCACCCCACCAGTTTCATTTTCCAATACCAAAAGCGCCGCAGAACGGACACGAAAATCCATTCTGCGGCGTTTTTTATGTTGGAGGCAGAGATGAAAAAGTGCTCCTGACGAGAGAAAATGGTATAATGTAAAATAAAAAACTGCAATAAATATGTAATATTGTGTTTTTGGTATATAAAACAAGTAAAAGAAGAAGGCGAAAAGGATGATTGATAGCTTCTGCCCATACTTTTTGTGAAAAAAAGGATAGAGGGCGATATAAAGCTGCAGGCTCATGAAAAGCGCAAAACAACGGAAAAAACAGCCTGCTCAAAAGTATGGCTACAAAAATAAATTTTATTTTTCATAAAAAAGGATTCCTCGCAAGGCAAAAGGCTAATAAACCTCGTTCTTACAGGAATCCTTTCAATTACTACTGGAGATGCCGAAATGTGGTATTAACCGACAGCCCCGCTTTCTATTTCATTCAATGATTATTTTCCTGATTCTTCTTATAAATCAGATTCAGTCCCCGGAGCAGGAGATTATCATCAAGGATGATGGTCTTCTTGCAGAGGGGAACGATGAGGCTCGCGAGACCGCCGGTGGCGAGGACTGTGGCCGGTTCACCAAGTTCTTCTTCCATGCGGTCCACGATACCGTCGAGCATGGCGGCGTTTCCGTAAAGGAGACCGCTCTTCATGCAGTCGGCCGTGTTTGTACCGATGATCTTCTTCGGTGCATCCAGACTGATGCGGCTTAACTGGGAGGCATGGCTTGCCAGGCCGTCCAGAGAAACACGGATACCGGGGATGATCATACCGCCGATGTAATTTTTCTTACGATCCACAACGGATGCCGTCGTGGCGGTGCCGAAATCGAAGATGATCAGCGGAACAGGATATTCATGGATGGCTGCTACAGCGCCGACGATGAGGTCGGAACCGGTAACTGCCGGATTGTCCGTCAGGATGTTTAAGCCGGTGCGGATGCCCGGGCCCACCACCATGGCCTGATGGTGCGTGATCTTGAACAGTGCTTCCTTGATGGTGTTGGTTACAGGAGGCACAACGGAAGAAATAATGGAGCCTGTCAGATCTTTGGTGTGGATGTGATAAAGCTCCAGAACAGTCTTGAAGCCGATGGCGTATTCCAGAACGGTTTCGTTGGAATCCGTGGACATTCTCTCGGTAAAAAGAATCTTGTCATCCTTGATACAGCCGATGACGATGTTTGTGTTTCCGATATCAATCGCTAAAATCATAGGGCTCCTCTATCTTTATTCTAACGCTTTTTTGTTCTGCGGCGCGGGAATCAGTCTTGCCTTGGAAAGAGCGGCTCCGATGGCTCCGGTGAGGATCGTGGAGGAGATCATTTCACATACGGCATTGATTCCAACAAAGGTGCAGATGAAGACAATCACATTTTTTCCGCCCATCAGTCCCTGAACATAATCTGTGTTGCCAAAAAGTACAACCAGAGCAGTCATAAAGAATACGGTGTTCAGAAACGCGGAACAAAAACCGGTGACGAGGCAGGCTGCATAGACATTGCCACTTTTTCTCACTGCACGGAAAATGTATCCCAGAAGCAGACCGTCCAGAAAACGGGGAACGAAGCGCTGGATGAAGGCGAAAAACGGATTGATCTCAAAAAGGACCGCCCCCATGGCACTGGTTCCGCCCACACCGATACATTGCAGAAAACTGGTGAGGCCGAAAACGGCGCCCGCCGCAGCTCCGCCTGCAGGACCGAGCGTGATGGCACAGATCGCTACCGGGATGACATTGAAGGTGATCGCCAGGGGACCGATGTTCAGATATCCCAGAGGCGTGTACGCCATCAGAAGCAGCACTGCAGTCATAAGACCGAGGATTGTCAGTTGCGTTGTTTTTGTCTGTGTTTTCATATTCAATTTTCTCCTTGTTATTATTCCCTTAAGGGATACAATACAATTACCGGGAAAGTATAGCACAGGAAAACTGCCTTCGCAAGAAGGAAATTAGAACGCACTTTCAAAAAAACATGTCATATTTCCCGTATTATGTTATACTAAAAGCAAAGCGACTTTTTTATTATAGAAGGAGAACAGAAAAATATGCTGAAAGGAAAAACCGTTGTCCTGGGAGTGACGGGAAGCATCGCGGCCTATAAGGCGGCAAACCTGGCCAGTATGCTGGTGAAGCTTCACGCCGACGTTCATGTGATCATGACGAAAAACGCCACGAATTTCATTCATCCCATCACTTTCGAGACCCTGACCAACCATAAATGTCTGGTGGATACCTTTGACCGGAATTTTCAGTACAGCGTGGAGCATGTAGCTCTGGCGAAAAAGGCCGACGTCATGATGATCGCTCCGGCGACAGCCAACGTCATCGGAAAGCTGGCCGGCGGCATCGCCGACGACATGCTGACTACGACGGCTCTCGCCTGCACCTGCCCCAAGCTCATTGCTCCGGCCATGAACACCCGGATGTTTGAAAATTCCATCGTTCAGGACAACCTGAAAAAACTCACCCTCAACGATTATCAGGTGATCCAGCCCGCCGTGGGCTTCCTGGCCTGCCGCGACGAGGGAGCCGGAAAGCTTCCGAAAGAGGAAGAGCTTCTGGAGTACATTTTAAAAGAGATCGCCTGTGAAAAAGACATGAAAGGCCTCAGGGTTCTGGTGACGGCCGGGCCGACGATGGAGGCCATGGACCCGGTTCGCTACATCACGAATCATTCCACTGGAAAAATGGGCTACGCCATAGCCAGAAACTGTATGCTCCGCGGTGCGGACGTGACGCTTGTGACCGGACAGACCAGCATTGAGAAGCCCCGCTTTGTCAACATCGTGCCGATTGAGAGTGCGAGAGAGATGTTCGAGGAAGTGACGGGCCGCGCGCCTGAGCAGGATATTATCATCAAGGCAGCTGCCGTGGCCGATTACCGTCCCCAGACCGTCAGCGTCGAGAAGGTGAAAAAAAGCGGCGACCACATGACGCTGGAGCTGGAAAAGACCGACGATATCCTGAAATACTTAGGCGAGCACAAAAAAGAGGGTCAGTTCCTCTGTGGCTTTTCCATGGAGACCGAACATATGCTGGAGAATTCCAGGGCGAAGCTCAAAAAGAAAAATCTTGACATGATCGTGGCCAACAACCTCAAACAGGCCGGTGCTGGTTTCGGTACGGACACCAATGTGATCACAATGATCACGCCGGAGGAGGAGATTTCTCTGGACCTCATGTCCAAGGAAGAAGCCGCTGGAAAGATTCTGGACGAGATCTTAAAACTTCGGGGGTGAGAGCATGAAAGAATACGAAGCAATCCTGGAGATCATCAACCAGTGTCCGCTCAACAGGGACAGAGATACCTTTTTTGAGGAGATCAAGACCGACGATCTGGACGAGTTTGTGAAGAAAAAATTCGCCGGACAGGAAATTACCTATGACAAAACCGTGGCAAAGGATGGTTCGGTGATCTTCGACCTGATGGTCAGCGGGATTCATCAGCGTTATACTTTTACCGAGATATGAGGTGATAGAATATGAAGAAAAAGAACATCATACTGGGCGTTCTGGTAGCGGGGACGGCGGCAGCTTTCACCGGTGCGGGAGCCGTTTTCCACAACATCATCGTGCGGAAAAAGCAGGAGCCGACGGATATCATTGTGGCCCCGGATGCGGTGAACGGAGCGGAGAGAAAACAGCTCTGGACGGAGAGCAACTGCTGGTTAAATGAGCGGGGAAGCGAGAAAGTTTCGATTCAGTCCTTTGATGGCCTGATCCTGAGAGGTGAGTTTTTCGAAGGCGAGGGCGAGCCGGATTCCACGGTGCTTCTGGTCCACGGCTACCGCTGCAACCGCCGGAGAGAATATGCAGCCATTGCGCGTTTCTATCTGGAAGCCGGTTACAACGTGCTTCTGGTGGACAACCGGGCCCACGGGGAAAGCGACGGCCGTTACATCGGCTTCGGCATCCTGGACCGGGAAGACTGCTACCGATGGGTGCGCTTTCTGGATGACCGTTTCGACGGAAAACAGAACATTTTCCTCCATGGAATCTCCATGGGAGCAGCTACAGTGCTCATGGCATCCAACCTCTGCCTTCCCATGTCCGTACGGGGCATCGTGGAGGACTGTGGCTTCACTTCTCCCGAGGAGGAGTTTCAGCATGTGCTGAAGCAGAGCGGAAAAGGCTATTTAAGCAGGCCGCTGATCTGGCTGACGAACCTCTTCTGCAAGGCTTTGGCAGGCTATGGTTTTTCCGACTTTTCTTCCAACGACTGTATCGCCGAGAGCCGGCTTCCGGTGCTGGTGATTCACGGGGAGAAGGATGATTTCGTGCCCACGGGCATGGGCAAAAAGATTTATCAGGCCGCAGCCGGTGAGAAGGAGATCTGGATCGCCAAAGGCGCAGGCCACGCGGAGAGTTACTATCTCCACAGGGAGGAATACGAGCATAAAGTGCTGGGATTTTTCCACAGATCCATAGAAGCAGATGCTTATGCAGAAGATTAGATTATTAAATTGCCACAGGAGGATATAAAAATGGCAGAAAAAAGCTGCAGCAATCAGGGCTGCACAAAGGAGAGCTGCGAGGGATGCCCCTCCAAGAAGACCAGCTTTCTGGTAGACCAGAATATTTATTCCAATGTAAGACACGTCATCGGCGTGGTCAGCGGAAAAGGCGGCGTCGGTAAATCCATGGTGACCGCCACCCTGGCAAACCGCATGACAGAGAAAGGCTTCCGGGTAGGTATCCTGGATGCGGATATCACAGGCCCGTCCATCCCGAAAATGTACGGCCTTCACGGACCGGCCGTGGCTGACGATAACGGCATCATTCCCGTTGTCACCGAGAACGGCATCAAGGTCATGTCCTTAAATCTTCTCGTTCCCAACGAGGAGGATCCGGTGATCTGGAGAGGACCGGTCATCGCCAACATGGTAAAACAGTTCTGGAGCGATGTGATCTGGGGCGAACTGGACTTCCTGTTCGTGGATATGCCGCCAGGAACCGGTGATGTACCACTGACGGTCTTCCAGTCCCTTCCGGTGGAAGGCATCGTTATCGTTTCTTCACCCCAGGATCTGGTACGCATGATCGTGACCAAGGCCTTCAACATGGCAAAAGCCATGAAAATTCCGGTACTCGGCATCGTGGAGAACTACAGCTACCTTGTCTGTCCGGATTGCGGCAAGAAGATCTCTGTCTTCGGCGAGAGCCATATCGACGAGATTGCCGCTTCCCTTGAGACCGAGGTTCTCGGAAAAATGCCCATCGACCCGTCTCTTGCTTCCCTGGCAGACGGCGGAAAATTCTCCGGGCAGAAAGATACGCACCTGGATGCAGCTGTGGAAAAGCTCTACAAGCTCTACCGTGAGAATCCCAAAGACGACGAAGAATAAGAAAAAGAAAAAAGCGTTTCGGTGAAAAACCGGGACGCTTTTTCTCTTTCCGGCGGAAAACTATTCGGAAAACACGCTGCCTTCCGCCTGGTCCAGGGCCTTTTCGATGGCGTTTAAGAGGATGCCGGCGGTGTATTTTCCCGTGGCCTCCCAGGTGATATCCTTCGTGGACTGTTTTTCCAGAATCTGGGCTTCCAGCTCTTCCACAGCCGGGCGGATCAGCGGGTACATGGTGGAGGTGGTTTCGCTGAGATTGTTAAGATCGATGGCTTTGATCCGGTCCGGATCGACGGTCACGGTCACATCCACCACCGTGTCACCGAGGGTCACAGGAGAGGAGTAGACGCCGGCCGTGTAGCGCTCGGTGGAGATGGACGTCCGCTTCTCCGGCGCCTTTTCTGTGCGGAACATCAGCACCAGAAGGACGATCAGGACCACCGCCAGAAACAGAAAAATTCCCGTATAGACCAGTTCCCGCATTTTCAGTACCAGGATTTTCGGCTTGGACTGCAAGGTGAAACCTCCTTATTTGAAAGAAATTTTTTCCTCAGTGCATTGTATTTTTCCAGACACGCTTTTAGACCAGCATAAATTTTTTCAAAAAAGGAAATACTGCCTCTCAGAACAGACTTCCCGGGAAAAGGGAAGAGAAAAGAGGAGACCATGAGACGGGAAATTGCAGAAAGCCTGGAGAAAAACAGGCATGAGATGGAAGAACGGCTCCAGCTGACGAAAAATTTTGACCTGGTGGAGCGGAAACTGAAGGTGGGAGACCGGGATGCCTGCCTCTATTTTGTGGACGGCTTTGTGAAGGATGAGGTGCTGGAAAAGCTCATGGAGTTTTTTCAGAGCTTAAAGCCGGAACTTCTGCTGGAAAATGGCAAGGCTTTCAGCGGGATTTTTGTCCCCTATGTGGAGGTGGACATTTTAAACTCCTTTGAGGAGCTGACGACTCAGCTGCTCTCCGGCGTGGCCTGTCTTCTCATCGACGGGATTCCGTGCTGCGTGGCGGTGGACTGCCGGACCTATCCCATGCGGAGCGTGGAGGAGCCGGAAAAAGACAAGGTTCTCCGGGGGTCCAGGGATGGTTTTGTGGAGACGCTGGTCTTTAATACGGCCCTGATCCGCCGGAGAATCCGTACGCCGAAGCTCTCAATGGAGATTCTGACTACCGGAAAGCTCTCGAAGACCGACATTGTCCTCTGTTACCTCGACGACCGGGTGGACCGGGAGCTCTTAAGCCTGGTGAAAAACCGGATTCAGCAGCTGAAGGTGGAGGCCCTCACGATGAATCAGGAGAGCCTGGCGGAGTGCCTTTTCCGGGGGCGCTGGTTCAATCCTTTTCCGAAATTTAAGTATACGGAGCGGCCTGACGCGGCGGCAGCGGGGATTCTGGAAGGAAAACTCGTGATTCTTGTGGATAATTCCCCTTCGGCTATGATCCTTCCGGCCTCGGTTTTTGACATTATGGAGGAGGCGGATGATTTCTATTTTCCGCCGGTGACGGGAACTTACTTAAGGCTCACGCGGTTTTTCATCGGGCTGATGACGATTTTCCTGACGCCGGTCTGGCTGCTTCTCATGCAAAATCCGGAGTGGATTCCAAAAGACTTTCAGTTTATCCGTGTGTCTGAGGAGATCAACATTCCGATCTTTTTCCAACTGCTGATTCTGGAACTGGCCATCGATGGCCTCAAGCTGGCGGCCATCAACACGCCCTCGAATCTCACGACACCTTTGAGTGTTATCGCCGCCATCGTGGTGGGAGAATTTGCCGTGAAATCCGGCTGGTTCAACTCGGAAACGATGCTCTATATGGCTTTTGTGGCGATGGCAAACTATATGCAGGCGGACTATGAACTGGGCTATGCCCTGAAATTTATGCGACTGCTCCTTCTCGTACTGACGGCCATCCTGAATCAGTGGGGCCTGCTCTTAGGCTTCGTTCTGGTCTGCGTTTTCCTTGCGACAAACCGGACGATTTCCGGCGGGAGCTACCTTGCGCCGCTGCTTCCCTTCAATGGGAAACAGTTCACCAGGCGGTTTTTCCGAAAGAGGCTCACACACTTTTACGACTGAGCGCATAAAAATGAGTTCCCCGGCCAATACTTTCAGTGGACGAAAAAATAAGAGAAAGAAGGAGACAGTATATGAAACAACTGAAAAAAAGAATTCTGACGGCACTTCTGGTGGTATCGGCGGCCGCCCTTGTGGGCTGCGGCAATAACAACACCACAGCCACCGAGAAAAGCACCACCCGCACCACCGAGACTGAGACGAAGAAGACCACAGAGAAAGAGACCGCCGCCACCGAAAAGACCACGAAGGCCATGAGTGACACGGAAGACACCAGAACCACCGAAAAAGGCAAAACTGGCACCACCACGGAGACCGGCGTTGTGGATGAGCTGGGAGATGACATCCTGAACGGAGCGGAAGATGTCGGAGATGGTATCATAGACGGAGCCGAGGATCTGGGAAATGATCTTATGGAGCCGGGCAACGGAGCCGGAACTGGCGGCAGAACCGCAGGAAACGGCGCGGGAACGACGGGTACCGGAATGGCAGGAGACTGATCAGCGCGGGAAAAGAGCTTTCGGGAAAGAGACGAAAGCTCTTTTCAATCTCAGAAAATCGCGCTATACTGTCGAAAAAAGCACAGGAGTGAACACAAATGAGATTTCGGCCATGCATTGACATACATAACGGAAAAGTAAAACAGATCGTGGGCGGCTCCCTGAAGGATCAGGGAGACCAGGCGGCGGAGAATTTTGTGGCGGAGCAGGATGCGGCCTGGTATGCGTCTCTTTATAAGGAAAAGAAACTCTCCGGCGGCCATGTGATTCTTTTAAATCCGGCCTCCTCTCCTTATTACGAGACAACCAAGGCCCAGGCCATGAAAGCCCTTGCTGCCTGGCCCGGCGGTTTTCAGATCGGCGGCGGTATCCACGATGAAAACGCGGAAGAGTTTTTAAGAGCAGGGGCTTCCCAAGTCATTGTCACGAGCTTTGTCTTCAAGGACGGTCAGTTCAAAGAGGAGAACCTGAACCGGCTGGTTCATGCCGTGGGAAAAGAACAGCTGGTGCTGGACTTAAGCTGCCGGAAAAAAGACGACGCCTACTATATCGTCACTGACCGCTGGCAGAAATTTACGGACGTGCGTCTGACCCCGGCGATTCTGGACGAACTCTCCGGAAGCTGCGCGGAGTTTCTGATCCATGCCGTGGATGTAGAGGGAAAAGCCTCCGGCATTGAAAAAGAGCTGGCAGAAATACTGGGCAGCTGGGGGAAAATCCCCGTCACTTACGCCGGCGGTGTGGGAAGCTTTGACGACCTCAGAGACTTGAAAAAGCTTGGCCAAAACCATCTGGATGTGACTATCGGCAGTGCCCTGGATCTCTTCGGGGGCCAGATGAAGTTTGAGGAAGTGCTGGCTTACTGCAAGTGAATTGTTGTTACAAAGATGCAAAAACTTTATAAAAAATAGAAAATTTTTGTATAGTTTCTTGTAATGTGCACCTCTGTATGGTATAATGGACTTATACAACCGGGAAGCAGAAAATAATTCTTTCAGAATTCCCGGATGTGAATTTATTGACAAAGGAGTTGAGCTTATGCGTTTTACAATCAGTGGTAAGAACATCGAGGTAACAGACGGCCTTCGCAGTGCCGTGACAGACAAGCTTGGAAAATTGGAAAGATACTTCACTCCTGAGACTGAGATCATTGTAACCATGAGTGTAGAGAAGGAAAGGCAGAAGATCGAGGTGACGATCCCGGTGAAAGGCAACATCATCCGTTCCGAACAGGTCAGCAACGATATGTATGTATCCATCGACCTGGTGGAGGAAGTCATTGAGCGTCAGCTTCGCAAATATAAGAACAAGATCGTAGAGAAACATCAGGACGGCGGAAACTTCCGTCAGGAGTTTATTGAGAAAGAAGTTGAGGATGAGGAAGAGATCAAGATCATCCGTACCAAACACTTCGGAATCAAACCCATGTATCCGGAAGATGCCTGCGTACAGATGGAGCTTCTGGGACACAACTTCTTCGTATTCCGCAATGCAGAGAACGACGAGGTCTGCGTGGTTTATAAGAGAAAAGGCAATACCTACGGACTGATCGAGCCGGAGTGCTAAGAAAATAATCAAGATAGATGGAGAGAGTGGACGGTGTCCACTCTCTTTTTAAAAGATATTTTTATGAAAAATCTCTGCAGTAAATATAAGAATTAATTATTATAGTTCACATCAATCCAGTATGGATCTGCCCATACACCTTTGGTTTCATTCCAACGACGTTTCTGTAATTTTCCATTATTTACACGATATCTTGTAACATATACATCACTATAGGGAGCGATAGACGTGGTATTGGAGATTTGCTGGGCATTTGAAATAAGGACGCTTTGATTGGATAAAACTATTAGTGACAATAATACAGCAATAAAAATTTTCTTCATAGAATTATTTTTCCTCCTGATTTTTTATTGGTAAATAGTAATTAAAAGATGCATTTACTTCTTCCGCAGAGATTTCATCTATTATATTTCCATTGTAATAAAGAAAATAAGTATGTGCATCTTTAGGAACCAGATAAGAATTAGATGCATCAATAACGTTTGTGGTTTTAGGCCCCCATAATTCTTCTCTCGGAGCTTCATAGGATGGCTGCAATAAAAAATAATATGATGAGAAGAAGAAAATACTGATTAAAACTATACCAATGTAGTTTAGAAAGTGAGAATGCTTCTTTGGGCCATTTAATAAATATTGAAAACGCTGTTTTGTAAAATTTTCAGATGCAGGTTTAATAAAGGCACTAGTTAAAAAGTTTTTTTGAGTATATAAAGTTTGTTTATTTTGAACGGTGCGGAGTGTATATAGCAGGGTTTCAAGGTAACTGATTTTTTCTTCATCTTTAAAATCCTGAGCTAATGTGGCATCACATTTTAATTCTAAAACATCATCTAAATTTTTACATAGAAGGTAAACGATTGGGTTCCACCAAAAAATGATGCAAAATATTTGAATTATACATTTGATCCATAAGTCTCTATTTTTGTAATGAGTATATTCATGGAGTAGAATATGATAAAGTTGTTTTTCTGTATAGTTGTATGTAGGCAGATAGATAGTGGAATGAAACAATCCACACACCATAGGTACTTCAATGCTTTCTGAATAGAATGCGGATAATTTATGATGAGCATCTATTTGAGCAAGAATCATCATTGCTATATCAGAAGTCTGCTTTTTCAGATTGTGAAGATATAGATTGGATAGATAAATTCTTTTACAAAAGCGATAAAAAAAGTAAAAGATACCTATTATCCAAATGATGATAAAAGCAGAAAGTACATATGAATAATGAGCAGATAAAATAGCATATGGTTTCATAATAAATGAATAAGTGTGAGAATCTATTATTTTCTGAAAGTGTGGAAACTCAAATGGAATGAGCATCCTTATCATGCAAAGCAAAAAAAGAAAGAGTAAAGTAGGTAAATTAAAATTAAGTAAAAATCTACTGTTTCGTCTAAAAAGGATCAAAATAATAATACAAATGCTGCTTATGATTACAGACCAGCAGAAAGAATAAAATGTAATCATAAATACCTCCTACAGTCAAAAAAATTAAGAGCTTTATGTTAAATCTTTTTTCAATTCTTTTTTCCTTTTTTCTAGTAAAGTACTCAATTCATTAAGTAAAGATTCATCTGTTTCTCGTTCAACTAAGGCAGAAAAAAGACTTGTGAGAAAAGCAGGGGAAGGATCTTTGGTTTCAAACAGAGAAGAAGTATATTCTTCCTGAGTGATAGTAGGCTCAAATGTTCGTGCATAATTGGTGGAAGATTGTTGAAACCCAGCCACTTTAATAACGCCTTTCTTTAAAAGAGAGTTAAGAAGAAAATGAGTATAACTGGGTTTCCAACTACATTTTTTTGTGTTGGAGATAATTTGTGAAGAGGTAAGTGGGATTTTTGATTCCCATAAAGTAGCTAAAAGTGCTTGTTCACTATTTGTTAATTTTGGAATTTGCGGCATAAAAATAAATCTCCTTAATTTGAAAAACTATAATATATGTACATATAGAATGACAAGTGCATATCTATTATATTATATCAAAAGAATATAAAAATAAATAGCAATTTATATAATAAAGATAAAATTATAAAAATAACTTTATGTAGAATATAAAATGGTAATAAACGAAAAATAAAATAATTGACAAATATAAATAGCTATGATATATATAAAAATATAAAAGTAATTAAAATAAAACATTCCCAGTCTGTCGGACTATAGAAGTCCGACAGACGGATTAGTATCCTTTCTTGGACGCCCTCTTGGGCGTTTGGTTTTTGACACTTCGGGTTCTTTTTTCTTACGTCCCCGCTTCTTTGGTTCAGGCTTAGGGACGGGTTCTGAAAGACCGAGTGCCTCGAGTTCTTCAAAAACGATCTGCAGTGTATGAACCCAGTAGCCATCATCTGTTTTTGGCTTCTGAGGTGCATCGGCCTTTCGCCATGCACTTGACAGATCATCCATCAGATCGCCGTAGCTCATCTTATTTAGGAGACCGGCCCTGGTGGCTTTACGGATAATCCGGCACGTCATTACTGTAGTGATGAAATTTACGAATTCTGACCCGATAACAGAGAAATCACCCTGGACATTTGTCTTGTCAAGACAGTCATCACTTTTGTATCGGTTAAATACAAGTTCAAGCAGCCATCTGTCATCGTAACACTGGTATGCGGTTTTAGGATCAAGATTCTGATCGCTCTCAAAAACGATCACGCCGAATAATGAAGACTTTTTGCTGTATTTCTTGGGCTCAAAGGTTTTTTGGTTTTCAGCCTTTGTCAGGTAATCAGCTTCTTCAATGGCTGCTTTTCTGGCATCTCTGTAGGAGTAGAGAAAACGCCCACCCTTGATCTGTTTTTTCTTATAAACGACATGACCTTCGATGCCTTCAAGAACACCCTCGAAAGACAGCATGTTATTATCGGAGATCCGAAGATCATTTCTTTTGATCGGTGTCAGGAAGTGGAGTTCCGGTCGTTCGGCCAGTTCCTCTTTGATCTTGCTGGGGGGAAATCCCTTATCGGCAACGATGATTCCTTTTCGGATATCATTATCACGGATAAATGCAGAATACGAACTCGCATCGATGCTGTTACCCGGAAAGACTTCGGCACACACAGGTTCCATCTGTTCGATATCATAAGCATACAATACGGATACTTCACTGCAGCCTCGGGTTCTGGCCTTGTAAGAATATGCAGAAAGATCATTCACGATACTGGTATTCTGTTTTAACGTTCCATCGATGGCGATATGATGATCTTCGGCAACAGATGAAATACGCAGCTGATAGAAGTCCTTCCGCTTGTTTCCGTCCTGTCCGATACGCTGAAGCAGATTTCCCAGAGTATTCTTTGACATGGCAGCACCGGGATAATCCTTGCAGACGAATGTTCTACGGTAATGGGTAGCCATTCTTCCAAGAGTGATCTTGGGCCTGATGACACGAAGAGTCGCAATGGACATGATGCTGTATGCTTCGTTTGCCGGATAGATATTCAAAAGATCCGAGAGCAGATCAGCCGAAACTGATTTTACGAGAGCCGAAGCTCCGTAAGAAAGCATATCCGGTCCATCTGAGGCTGTGCTGTCAGTCAAAGGCACATATTTGTAATCAATGATGTGTCCGATGACTTTTCCGTTTTTGGGTTGTGGGTTACCACCCGGAATATATTTTGAAGATGCCCGCTGGCGGACTGCATAACGCTTCGGGCTGTTGGTTCCACTGTCATCAACAATCGTATTGACAGGTCTTGGAACTGCTCTGATTTCTGCCGGAACTGCCATAAAAATACCTCCTATATATAGTTCTATTATAACATATTCGGACTATATAGTACATATTTTTATGATAAATTTTGCAAAGAAATATGCCTGCAGAAACGATGTAACTCGCCAGGAATAGCTTAAAATGGGGCTTCTTCTCCTGATGAAAAGCAAAAATCTGGTATAAATCAAAGGAAACCGTATTTTCGGACTATCTTGCTATAGTCCGAAATGTTGGGAATGTTTTATTAAAATAAAAAATACGGCGAAGGAGGGGAGACCAGTGCAGACATTATGGAAAATAAAAAAAGAATTATAAAAGATAAAATGAAGGAGGAGTTGCAAATGAGAAGAGTAACGAAAAAATGGAAAACTATGTTGACAGGTATTGCAATTGGTGTTATGGCATTGTCATTAAATGTATCTGCACAGACCCGTAGTTATTTATTCCATATGAATGAAGATTATTTGCATGGGACAGTAGCAAATTGTGGATATGTTGCAACTAAAGCGGATAATGAACAGAAGGCTTATGTGACAATGACACAATTTAGTGTTTCAAGTGGTTCACCGAAGATTTCAATGTGGGTAGGACCAAATGGAAGTACAGGTCAGCTTACAACGGCATGGACATGGACGTCAACAGCATCAACTTTAACCTTAGATTATTATCGAGTAACTGCAAAAGCTGGAAATCAGTATCAGTTGTGTGCAGAACAGTTTGGTCATGGTAGTGTCGTTGTTGGAGGAAGATGGACACCGTAATATTAAGGAAGTTTTTTGTGAAATTGTAAAGAGGCTTGAAATCCAAAGGCACATGCTTTAAAAAAAGGCAATGTGCCTTTAGACTAATAAGGAAAATGGGAGGGAAAGATGAATGATGAAGAAATTATTATTGATAGCGGTTCTAATGGTTAGTACAGTGATTTTTAACAGTGGATGTGAAAAAGAAAAAGTAGCAAAGAGCATTGTAGAACAAACAGAATCAGAGACAGTTTCAAAATCAATTCCATTCCCGGAACATATAGAGCAAGTGTTAAGTGATAAGATTCATGTAAATGCAAAAATTGAAATCCCAGAAGTATGTAAATCGGGAAAAGGGACGAAAATAAAATTATCGCAGAACTCATTTTGGGATAATTCTGATCAAATAAAAGAAATACTTTTAAATGGACAAAAGATGAAAGAAGAGTATGTAAATGAGTATGATAACTGGAAAGAAAAAGTATATATAACGAATAATGATACATCATTATTTATTACGTTAGATAATTATATAACTTTCATGACACCACAGGCTATATTTATCAACAATGTTTTGTTTTCGGATAAACGTTTTGATGATTATAATGGAGATCATTACCAGACAAAAATAAACCTTCCATTTATGACTCAGGAGGATGCCTGGACAAAAGTTCAGTCCATATTACAAAAGATTGGGGTAAATGAAATTAGAATGGAAAATTGTTATGTGATGGATCATGCAGTTATGCAAGATGAGGAAAATGTATTACTTGCTAAGGCACAGGAAAATGGCGATAAGATTTCTCAGATTAAAAATCAATGGACGGAGATGGATGATAGTTACTACTTTGAAATAAGTTATTCATGGTGTGGGTATAAAATTGTAGCTCCATTTTCAGGAGAAGGAACAGATGAATATAGTATTAAGGCAATTTATAATTCGCAGGGATTATCTTTATTGGGCATAAATGGATATTATCCATTAGAACCAGATAAAGAATTTGAACTTTCTTTACCGTCGGATGTGTTGATGAAGGTAAAGCAATATATTGAAAATATAATTTCGGAGGATTCTTATGAGATTCAGAAAATGACATTGTGTCAAAAAGTTAAATATGTGGATGTGGAAAAAAATAAGGGAGAAATTATACCTGCATGGGAATGCCAGGTATTGGTTATTCCAGAAGAAATGCCAGAAAATCAATACCTAAGAAAAATTTATTTTAATGCGGAAACATTGGAGGCTATTGCATGAAAACTTTTATAAAAACAGATATAAAACGGGCATTCTTCAATTTTCGATTTGCAGTTTCTTTTATATTACTTTTTCTTGTTTGGGAGATAAACAGTAAACGATTTACAGTATATGATGATGCGTTATATTTGTTTATACATATATGGGGACGCTCAACTACTTCATTGCTGTCGATGGCAATTACTTCTTTTGCATATGCAGGTTCTTACACGGAAGATGTGGAGGGGAATATCCTTAAATACATAATTATGAGGATAGGAATAAAAAAATATATTATATCTAAAATTTTAGCGTGTTTTTTTGCTGCTTTCTTTGTATTTGTAATTGGGACAAGCCTGTTTCTGATAAAAACATGTTTAAGGGTACCTCTTGTTGCGATAGAAAGTCTAACAGTTGCAAATTTTAAAATGGAAAGTTGTTTGGGATGGCTGCTTCCTGAAAATACAGATATATATATATTGATACAGGCTTTTTTGTATGGCTTGTATTGTGCGGGAATGAGTGTAATAGCATTGGCATTATCCACAATGGTTAAAAATTCTTATGCAATATATGCTTTACCTTTTTTAATTCATTTCGTTTTGTTTTATATATTTTCAAGAATATCTGTTGAAGTACCAATACTTTCAGTGGAAAGAATTTTTGATTCAAGTACAGTAACTTATACCAAGAATCCAGTATTTTTAATAGGTTATGCGATTTTTGTTACAGGAATATTTATTATTGCAGGATATGAGTTAATGTATAAAAGACTGAAGGGGGAATTTTCGTGAAAAGAATAAAACAGGCGATTAAAATATGCAGATATCAATTATTAGTAATGTGTAATGGCTATAAATTATTTGTGATGCCGGTTTGTTTGATAATTTTCATGTTAAATGGAATGCTTCCATTTAGAAAATTTTTGAAGGATGTAGGGGAAGGTGCGTCACCGTTCCTTTTTCCGTTCCTTTTTAGCGATGTAATTCTTTCTGCGCTAATATTTGCGACAGCGCTTCCTTTTTTTATAGATGCTCCCTTTTATGATAGGCAGCAATGTTATGTTATTGTACGTTCGGAAATATCTGAGTGGGCATTGGGACAAATTTTTTATGTCTTTTTAATTAGTTTCATGTATGCAAGTTTTCTTCTCATATTGAGCCTAGTACTTTTGATTCCTTATATTTCTTTTCAGGCAGAATGGGGAAGAATTTGGAGTACTCTTGCTTTGACAAATGCAGAAACAGACTATGCTTTGCCGTTTTCTGTTTCAAGTAAAGTTATTTTCGAATATACACCATGGAAAGCAGTGGGGATTACCTTTTTGCTTGTCGATCTTATTTGTAGTTTTTATGGATTTTTACAATGGTATTTGAATTTGTATGTTGGTAAAAAGATTGGATTGGTTGTAACACTTTTTTCTGCATTGCTTGTCATACGGGTGCGCTATTTTCCGGGGTGGGTTATGTATTTGACACCGGCTGGTTGGGCAGATTTAAGTAATTTGTCAGAATACACGTCTCATGGAATTTCTTTAGAAAAAGCAGTTACTATATTGACGATAGGACTTTTGTTTTTAGTGATTCTGGTATTTCATAAAACAACACATTCAGACTTTGTAAAGTAAAGGAGTTTTTATGGAAGGTATTATAGTTAATCATGTTACTAAAAGCTTTAAAGAGGAAACTGTTTTGAAAGATGTAGTGTTATCTGTTCCTAAAGGTAAGATTTGTGGAATCATTGGCAGAAATGGATCAGGAAAAACGGTATTATTTAAATGTATCTGTGGTTTGCTGCAGGTAGACAAAGGCGATATTCAAGTAGATCATAGACAGATTGGCGCGATCATAGAAGAACCTGGTTTTTTAGGTCAATATTCAGGAAGAAAAAATTTAGAGCTATTAGCATCTATTTCTGGAAAGAAAATTTCAAATTACCAAAAAATTTTAAAAATGGTAGGATTGCTGGAGGCTGGAGATAAAAAGGTTAGAAAGTATTCAATGGGGATGAAACAGCGCTTAGGAATCGCGCAAGCAATTATGGAAGATCAAAATATTATTATTCTGGATGAACCGATGAATGGATTGGATAATGCTGGAGTAGAGGAAATGAGAAAATTGTTTTTAAACTTAAGAGAACAAGGAAAAACAATACTTTTAGCAAGCCATAACAGAGATGATATTGAAATACTTTGTGATGTTGTATATGAAATGGATCATGGGATTTTAAGCCTTCGAAAATGATGAAATAAGCATGGTTTTCTGTCGTAAGACCGGGAAACGTTATAATTGACTAATGCGGGATAACAGGAATAAAATAGAACAAAAAGAAGAAAATAATGAAAAAGACAGTACGATAGATAAGACTAACTGAATTTTCAGACAATTTGCAACTGTTCAGAGCAAGCAGATTTTCATGCAAAAGTGTGAATCATGCTTGCATGAATGAACACTTTTACATGGAAATCTTTTTGGCGGATACGCCACACCGACGAAATGCGTAGCATTTTGGAGGTGGTTCTGAACAGTTTCGATAATTTAAAGAAAGGAAAGGTGCAAATTATGTTATCCCTCAATGAAACCAAGGCCGGAGAAGCCTGCACGATCAAATGGATGACCGGCATGCCGGAAACGATGGATTATATCAGAAGCTGCAAGGTCAGCGAAGGCAAGGACGTACGGGTCATCAGCCGGATCTTCGGGGGCGTCATCGTAAGCGTGGAAAACCGGAGAATCCTCATCAGCGACGACGCAGCCAGACGGATCAAAGTGTGAAAAAACAGCGCTTCCCGGGGAGAAATCCCTGAGGGAGGCGCTGTTTTCATTTATGAGCAAAGCAATTCCTCCCGTTTACAGCTTGTTCAGAAAAATTTTATTGTGAAACTTTACAGAAAGTGGTAGAATAGAAGTGTTTATGAAGAAATGGACGAAATATAATTTTTAGGAGATTATCAATATGAGCATGTTTCAAAAGGTCTTCGGTACCCACAGCGAGCGCGAGGTGAAAAGAATCAAACCGCTGGTGGATAAGATCGAAGCGTTAAGACCGACGATGCAGGCACTTTCCGACGAAGACCTGCGAAATAAGACAACGGAGTTTAAAGAGCGTCTTTCCAACGGAGAGACCCTGGATGACCTGCTTCCGGAAGCCTTTGCGGTTGTCCGTGAGGCAGATAAACGTGTACTTGGCATGGAGCCCTACCGCGTACAGCTGATCGGAGGTATCATCCTTCATCAGGGACGTATCGCCGAGATGAAGACCGGTGAAGGTAAGACCCTGGTAGCGACCCTTCCGGCTTACCTGAATGCCCTGGAGGGAAAAGGCGTTCATATCATCACCGTCAACGATTATCTGGCACACCGTGATGCCGAGGAGATGGGACAGGTTCACCGCTTCTTAGGCCTGACCTGCGGCTGTATCCTGAACTCCATGAATAACGACGAGCGCCGCGCCCAGTATGCCTGCGATATCACTTATGTAACCAACAACGAGGACGGTTTCGACTACCTTCGTGACAACATGGTGATCTACAAAGAGCAGCTGGTACAGAGAGAGCTTCACTACGCCATCATCGACGAGGTGGACTCCGTTCTCATCGACGAAGCCCGTACCCCGCTGATCATTTCCGGCCAGAGCGGCAAATCCACCAAGCTTTATGAGGTCTGCGATATCCTCGCAAGACAGCTGGAGCGAGGCGAGGCCAGCGGCGAAGTGACCAAGATGACTGCCATCATGGGTGAGGAGATCACCGAGACCGGCGACTTCATCGTCAATGAAAAAGACAAAGTCGTAAACCTGACGGAACAGGGCGTTCATAAGGTTGAGGACTTCTTCCATATCGAGAACCTGGCAGATCCGGAGAACCTGGAGATCCAGCACAACATCATTCTTGCCTTAAGAGCTCACAACCTCATGTTCCGCGACCGCGACTATGTGGTAAAAGACGACGAGGTCCTCATCGTCGATGAGTTCACCGGCCGTATCATGCCGGGCCGCCGTTATTCTGACGGACTCCATCAGGCCATCGAGGCAAAAGAGCATGTGAAGGTCAAGAGAGAGAGCAAGACCCTTGCTACGATCACCTTCCAGAACTTCTTCAATAAATATGCAAAGAAATCCGGTATGACCGGTACCGCTCTCACCGAGGAAAAAGAGTTCCGTGAGATCTACGGCATGGACGTAGTGGAGATCCCCACCAACCGTCCGGTTATCCGTAAAGATCTGGATGATGCCGTTTATATGACGAAAAAAGAGAAATTCCGTGCAGTTGTTGAGGCCATCAAAGAGGCTCATGAGAAAGGACAGCCGGTTCTGGTCGGCACCATCACGATTGAGACTTCCGAGCTTTTAAGCAGCATGCTGAAAAGACAGGGCATCAAGCATAATGTCCTGAATGCGAAGTTCCATGAGCTGGAGGCTGAGATCGTCAAGGATGCCGGTATTCACGGAGCCGTTACCATCGCCACCAACATGGCAGGCCGTGGTACCGATATTAAGCTGGATGACAAGGCAAAAGAGGCCGGCGGTCTGAAGATCATCGGTACCGAGCGTCACGAGTCCCGCCGTATCGATAACCAGCTGCGTGGTCGTTCCGGCCGTCAGGGGGACCCAGGAGAATCCCGTTTCTACATTTCCCTGGAGGACGATCTGATGCGTCTCTTCGGTTCCGAAAGCCTGATGAACACCTTCCGGAAACTGGGTGTAGCTGAGAATGAGCAGATCGAGCACAAGATGCTTTCCAGCGCCATCGAGAAGGCCCAGAAGAAGATCGAGAGCAACAACTACGGTATCCGTAAAAACCTCCTCGAGTATGACCAGGTCAACAACGAACAGCGTGAGATTATTTACAAAGAGCGCCGCCGCGTTCTGGACGGAGAAAACATGCGTGATTCCGTTTATAAGATGATAGCTGATTTCGTGGACAATACCGTAGATATGTGTATTTCCGATGAGCAGGACCGCGAGGACTGGAACCTCACCGAGCTTGACACCCTGCTCCTTCCGGTAATTCCCCTTCCGAAGGTGGAGCTTCCGGATCATCTGAAGAAAAATCAGTTAAAACAGCTCTTAAAAGAGCAGGCTACCAAGCTTTATGAATCCAAAGAGGCAGAGTTCCCGGAGCCCGAGCAGCTTCGTGAGCTGGAGCGAGTGATTATGCTGAAGGTTGTAGACCGGAAGTGGATGGATCACATCGACGATATGGAGCAGCTGCGTCAGGGTATCGGCCTTCAGGCTTACGGCCAGAAGGATCCGCTTGTAGAGTACAAGATGAACGCTTACGAGATGTTCAATGCCATGACAGCTTCCATCCAGGAGGATACCCTCCGTCTCCTCTACCATGTAAGAGTAGAGCAGAAGGCCGAGCGTGAGGAGGTTGCCAAGGTAACCGGAACCAACAAAGACGAGTCTGGCCCGAAAGAGCCGAAGAAGCGCATGGAAGAAAAGGTATATCCCAACGATCCCTGCCCCTGCGGAAGCGGTAAAAAATATAAACAGTGCTGCGGCAGACGCGCATAAGGAGAATCACGCGGCAGCCCGCATGAGATTCTGCCCGGCGGATGAAAGACTCCGCCGGGCATTTTGGACGTTATGAAATGTAGAAATCTCAGGAGCGGCAGGCAGTGAGTATTCGGATCGATTAAGGCAAACGGAAAAAGAGGCGGCCCACCTTGGCGGGCCAGAAGAAAGAGGTGGAATCTGTGGTTGAATTAGACCAGTTTAAATACACTCTGGGCACATATAAGCAGCCCCTGGAGGAAATCAAGGATTCTCTGGATCTGGTAAACAAAGAGCAGAGAGTTCAGGAGCTTGAGCGAAAAATGGAGGAGCCGGATTTCTGGGATAACCCGGAGAAATCCCAGGAGAGCATGAAGACTCTGAAAAGCCTGAAGGACGATATCGCGATCTATCATCATCTGACGGAGCTTTTCGAGGAGATCGAGCTTCTCATCGAGATGGGTTATGAGGAAAATGACCCGGCTGTTCTGCCGGATATCCAGGCAAACATGGATGAGTTCATCACCGAGTATGAGAACATCCGCATGAAGACCCTGCTTTCCGGCGAATATGACAACAACAACGCCATCGTTACCCTGCACGCCGGAGCCGGCGGAACCGAGTCCTGCGACTGGTGCGGCATGTTGTACCGTATGTACAGCCGCTGGGTGGATAAGAAAGGCTTCTCCATGGAAGTTCTGGACTATCTGGACGGCGATGAGGCGGGCGTGAAATCCGTTACCTTCCAGGTCAACGGCGAGAACGCTTTCGGTTATCTGAAATCAGAAAAAGGCGTACATCGTCTGGTTCGTATTTCCCCGTTCAATGCGGCAGGAAAGCGGCAGACTTCCTTCGTATCCTGCGATGTCATGCCGGATATCGAGGAGGATCTGGATGTGGAGATCCGGGACGAAGATATCCGTGTAGATACCTACCGTTCCAGCGGAGCCGGCGGACAGCATATCAACAAAACTTCTTCTGCCATCCGTATCACCCATTTACCGACCGGTATTGTGGTACAGTGTCAGAATGAGCGTTCCCAGTTCCAGAACAAAGACAAGGCCATGCAGATGCTGAAAGCAAAGCTGTATCTTCTGAAACAGCAGGAGAATGCGGAGAAGGTTTCCGGTATCCGCGGTGAGGTCAAGGAGATCGGCTGGGGCAACCAGATCCGTTCCTACGTCCTTCAGCCCTACACCATGGTAAAAGACCATCGGACAGGAGCAGAGACAGGAAATGTGGACAGTGTTCTGGACGGAAATATCGATCTGTTTATCAACGCTTATCTGAAATGGATCACCTTGGGTGAATCCTCCGGCGATACGGATTCAGATATGGAGTAAAAAAGAAAAAGGGAGGCAGATACTATGGGCATTATCAGAGCAGCAGTGGACACTGCAAGGGGAACATTGTCAGATCAGTGGCTTGACGTTGTGGAAGCCGGTGATATGGGGGAGCAGACGCTCTTTACAGAGGGAAATATCGTAAGACAGGGTTCCAACCGGAGAGGGAACAGTGATGTGATCTCCAACGGTTCTGTGATTCATGTCTATGACAATCAGTTCATGATCCTGACAGACGGTGGAAAGATCATCGATTATTCCGCAGAGCCTGGCTACTATACGGTAGACAATGCTTCTGCTCCTTCACTTTTTAATGGAGATCTGGTGGGAGATGTTCTGAAGGATTCCTTCAACCGTTTTAAATTCGGAGGCGGAAAACCGGTTTCCATGAAAGTATATTTCCTGAACCTTCAGGAGATCAGAGGCATCCGTTTCGGTACGAGAAATCCGGTAAACTATTTCGATAATTTCTACAATTCCGAGCTTTTCCTCAGAACGCACGGAAGTTATTCCATCAAGATCACAGATCCCATCCGTTTCTATACGGAGGTGGTTCCGAGAAATGCTTCTCATCTGGAAGTGGAAGATATCAATCAGCAGTTCCTGGATGAGTTTCTGGAGGCACTTCAGAGTGCCATCAGTCAGATGTCCGTAGACGGCATCCGCATTTCTCATGTGACCAGTAAGACAAGAGAGCTTTCCAAATATATGGCGCAGGTTCTGGATGAAGACTGGAAGAAAGCCCGTGGTATCGAGATCCAGTCTGTCGGCATTGCCAGTGTTTCCTATGATGAGGAATCTCAGAAGCTCATCAATATGAGAAACCAGGGCGCCATGATGGGAGATCCCACCATCCGTGAGGGCTTTGTACAGAGTTCCATCGCAAAAGGACTGGAAGCAGCCGGTTCCAATGCAAACGGAGCGATGGCAGGCTATATGGGAATGGGCATGGGCATGCAGGGAGCCGGCGGTTTCATGAGTGCAGCCAGCAATACCAATATGCAGCAAATGAACCAGCAGGCACAGTATCAGCAGCAGATGAACCAGCAGCAGCCCCAGTATCATCAGCAGTACGGCCAGCAGCCTCAGTATCAGCAGCAGATACCGCCTCAGGGTCAGTATGGTCAGCAGCAGCCGAACCAGCAGTACGGTCAGCCTCAGGGCGGCCAGCAGCCGTCAGGCGACACCTGGACCTGTGCCTGCGGAGCAGTCAATACCGGAAACTTCTGCCCGAATTGTGGAGGACGCCGCCCTGCTCCGGCCACCTGGACCTGCTCCTGCGGTACAGTCAACACCGGAAAATTCTGCCCGAACTGCGGGAAACCTCGCCCGTAAAGGAGGGAGCCTATGTCAGCAGTTAGCTATAAATGCCCGAACTGCGGAGGAGAACTGACTTTTGATCCGCAGACTCAGAAATATAAATGCGAATACTGCTTTTCCTATTTTACAGAGGAAGAGCTGGAGGCAGCCAACCCGGATGTGAAGAGTGCCGGGGAGGATGCCGGAACGGCGGCACCCGAGAGCGAAGCGGCCTCCGGAGCAGCCGGAAATCAGGAAGCCGCCGGTAAGGACAGCCGGAAGGCTTCCGGAACAGCAGATGACGAGGGCGAGGCCGTCCTCTACACCTGTCCGAGCTGCGGCGCGGAGATCGTGACGGATTCCACGACAGCTGCGACCTTCTGCTATTACTGCCACAATCCTGTCGTGCTTTCGGGCCGGGTCAGCGGAGAATTTCTCCCGGATCTCGTGGTGCCCTTCGTCATCGACCGGAAAAAAGCGGAGCAGAGCTTCATGAATTTCGTACATAGCAAGAAATTTGTCCCCAACGCCTTCTTTGAGAAAAAGCAGATCGAAAAGTTCTCCGGCGTCTATTTCCCGGCCTGGCTCTTCGATGTGAAGGCGGAGGGCATCTACGAGGCCACAGGTGAGAACATTCATACCTGGACCAGCGGGGACGACGAGTACACGGAGACCGAGGAATATCATGTGGAGCGGGAAGGCGATCTGACCTTTAAGGAGCTCAGCAAGAACGCCCTGAAAAAGGCCAACAGAACTCTGGTGGAGGGCATCTGGCCCTACAAACTCAGCGAGGCGAAGCCTTTTCACATGGGCTATCTCTCCGGTTTCCAGGCAGAGCGAAGAGATATGGAGTCCTCCGAGTTTCAGGGAGAGCTTCTGAACGATGTGAACAAATACGGCAAGAAACTTCTCCGGGAGAGCGTCAGCGGCTACGATTCCGTGACAACGAAGAAGTGCGACTGTACCATTGAGGAAGTCGAGGAGCATTACGCTCTCCTTCCGGTCTGGACTGTGACCTACAAGGGAAAAGACGGAAAAATGTATTACTACACGATGAACGGCCAGTCAGGCAAAGTCGTCGGAAAGCTTCCTCTGGACAGGGGCAAAGTCGTCAGGCTCTTCCTGGCGGTGACGATTCCCGTATTTCTGCTGGGTCTTCTGGGAGGGTATTTTATATGAGAAAAAGAGATCGAATTTTCATAGCGCCGCTCCTGGCCGTCAGTCTTCTTTTTGCGGCAGCGCCGACAGCTCTGGCCGCTGAGAGCGGAGAGCAGTTTGTCTTTGATAAAGCGGATCTTCTGACCACCGAGGAGGAAGACGAGCTGAACGATATGGCCAATAATCTGGCAGAAAATTTTAACATGAACTTCGTTATCCTCACGACGGATGACGCCGAGGGGAAAGAGGCAGAAGTCTACGCCGATGATTTCTACATGGATAACGGTTTCTACGATGACGGAAAAGACGGCGGAGCCATTTACATTATCGCTATGGATAACCGCCGGGTTCAGGTGGAGACTGTCGGAGATATGAAGGTTCGTTACATCACCGACGACCGTGTGGACGGGATCATCGATGCCGGCTACGAGGATGTGAAGGATGGAGCCTACGCGGCGGCTTTTGAAGCCATGCTGAACGCCACTGTTGATTACATTGAGGACGGTGTAGTCGATGGCAAATATACATACAATGAGGATACCGGGGAATATGACTATTATGATACGGGAAAAGAGATTCGTCAGATCACTCTGGCAGAGTTTCTGATCGCTCTCGGTATCGCTCTGGTGGCAGGCGGTGTGGCTGTGAGCTGCGTCATCGGTACCTACTATCTCAAATGGGGGGCCTACGAGTATCCTTATAAAGAGAAAGCAAAACTGAAGGTCAGCCGGAAAAGGGACGACTTTATCGGTTCTCATGTGAGCCACCGCCATATCGAGCATGAGAGCAGCAGCAGCGACTCCGGCATGACCACGACCCATGATTCCTCCGGCGGCGGAAATTTTGGCGGCGGTGGAAGAGATTTTTAGAAAAAGATCATAGATTTGCCGTTGCGTTCTCTGGAAAACTGTGGTAACATCTTCCTTGTGACTACAAATGTACTTAATAGACGTACAAGGAGGAAAACCATGTCAGAGAGCAAATATTTCGTTGTCAAGCAGAAAGCAGTTCCGGAAGTTCTTTCGAAGGTGGTAGAGGCCAAACGTCTGCTGGAGTCAGAACGTGTCTCCACGGTGCAGGAGGCCACCGACCGGGTGGGAATCAGCAGGAGTTCTTTCTATAAATATAAAGATGACGTTTTTCCCTTTCATGACAATGCGAAGGGAAAGACCATAACCTTCATGATTCAGATGGATGATGAGCCTGGCCTTCTGTCCGATGTGCTTCATATCGTGGCAGATTACCAGGCCAATATTCTGACCATTCATCAGAGTATTCCCATTAACGGCATAGCGTCTCTTACCCTGAGTGTGGAGATCCTGCCTAACACAGGGGATCTTTCCAGTATGGTGGAGGCGATCGAAAAACTGGAGGGTATCCAGTATCTGAAAATATTAGCAAGGGAGTAAACGAAAGATGACACAGATAGCAGTTCTGGGTTACGGCACTGTGGGAAGCGGTGTGGTGGAGGTCTTAAAAACCAACCATGAGAGCATCAGTAAAAAAGCAGGTCAGGAGATCAACATCAAATATGTGCTGGATCTTCGCGATTTTCCGGAAGATCCCATTCAGGAAAAAATCGTACACGACTACAATATCATTTTAAACGACCCGGAGGTCAAGGTCGTTGTGGAAGTAATGGGCGGCGTGGAGCCGGCATATACCTTCAGTAAACAGGCACTCCTGGCAGGAAAAAGCGTCTGCACCTCCAATAAGGAGCTGGTGGCCCGCCATGGTACCGAGCTTCTGAAACTGGCGAAGGAGAGAAATTTAAACTACCTTTTTGAGGCAAGCTGCGGCGGCGGTATCCCCATCATCCGTCCGTTAAATTCTTCACTGACCGCCGATGAGATCGACGAGATCACAGGAATCCTGAACGGAACCACAAATTACATCCTGACGAAAATGATTCAGGAGGGTTCCGATTTTGACGATGTGCTGAAGCAGGCTCAGGCTCTGGGTTATGCGGAGCGCAATCCTGAGGCGGATGTGGAAGGTTATGATGCCTGCCGGAAGATCGCTATCCTTTCCTCCCTGGCTTTTGATAAGCAGGTGGATTACCAGGATATCTACACCGAGGGTATCACGAAGATCACCACAGCCGATATCCGTTACGCGAAAGCTCTGGGTATGACGATCAAACTTCTGGCCTACAGTCGCAAGTTGGAGGGGCACTATTTTGCCATGGTGGCGCCTTTCCTTCTGGGACCGAACGATCCGCTCTACAGCGTGAACGGCGTTTTCAATGCGATTTTCGTTCATGGAAATGTGCTGGGTGACGCCATGTTCTACGGAAGCGGAGCAGGAAAGTTCCCGACGGCCAGCGCTGTCGTTGCTGATGTGGTGGACGAAGTGATGCACCAGGGCGAGACGATCCCGGTTTATTGGGGAGAGGAGAAGCTCACGCTTGATGATCTCAACGATTCCAGACGCCGTTTCCTCGTACGGGTAAAAGGTGACGCAGCGAGCGACCTTGCAGCTGTGGAAGCTGTTTTCGGCCATGTGGATCCGGTGTCCGTTCCGGAGCTTACCGGAGAATTTGCTTTTGTCACCGGCGTAATCTCCGAGGCAGAATACAAGGAAAAAGCAGAAAAACTGGGTACCGTGATCTCCCGGATCCGTGTCCGTCATCTGCACGCATAAAAATTGATAAGAGAGACTGTCGGAAAAATGAATTTCGGCAGTCTTTTTTTGTAACTATTCAGAGCCAAGCAGATTTTCAGCAAAAGTGTGAGTCATGCCTGCATGAACGAACACTTTAGACTGGAAATCTATTTGGCGAGAAGCCACAACGAGATGGAGCGCAGCGAAATCGAGGTGCGGCTCTGAATAGTTACTTTTTTTGTTGTAATTACACATAAACGTGTGATAAAATAAAACAGTATGTCAACTGCCCGCGGTAAAATGGCGGCGCAGTCTATTGTTTAGTAGGAGGCTTAGTATGCTGATTGTAAAAAAATTTGGCGGCACCTCCGTCGGCGACCAGGAGAGAATCATGAATGTCGCCCGGCGCTGTGCCGAAGAATATTCCAAGGGCAATGATGTGGTGGTCGTTCTTTCCGCCATGGGCAAGACCACGGATATCCTTCTGAAGACCGCCCGTGAGATCAACCCCAAAGCTCCCAAGAGAGAACTGGATATGCTGATGACCACCGGAGAGCAGACTTCCGTAGCCCTCATGGCCATCGCTCTGGACTCCTTAGGGATCCCGGCCGTCTCTCTGAATGCCTTTCAGGTGCGGATGGAGACCACTTCCGTTTACGGAAACGCCCGTTTAAAGAAGATTGATAAAGAGAGAATCCTTCATGAGCTGGCCAGCCGCAAGATCGTCATTGTGACCGGTTTCCAGGGTGTGAACCGCTATGAGGATTACACGACACTGGGCCGCGGCGGCTCCGATACCACAGCTGTAGCGCTGGCAGCAGCCCTTCATGCGGATGCCTGCGAGATCTATACCGATGTGGACGGCGTTTTCACTGCCGATCCCCGTATTGTTCCGGGAGCCAGAAAGCTCAGTGAGATCACTTATGATGAAATGCTGGATCTTGCCACCTGCGGAGCAGGCGTTCTGCATAACCGTTCCGTGGAGATGGCAAAGAAATACGGAGTTCCCCTGGTGGTACGTTCCAGCCTGAATAATTCCGAGGGAACCATTGTCAAGGAGGTAACAAGCGTGGAGAGAATGTTGATCAGCGGTGTAGCGCTGGATGAGAATGCGGCCAGAATTTCCGTTATGGGCCTGAAAGATGAGCCGGGTATCGCTTTTAAACTGTTTAATTTACTGGCAAAGAACAATGTAAATGTGGATATTATCCTGCAGTCCATCGGCCGTGAGAAGACCAAGGATATTTCCTTTACTGTAAACGAGGAGGATGTGGAAAATGCCATTCGCATCATCGAGGAGAACAAGGAGCGCCTGACCTTCCACGAAGTGACCAGCAACCTGGATGTTGCCAAAGTTTCCATCGTTGGAGCCGGCATGACCAGCAACCCCGGCGTGGCAGCCAAGATGTTCGAGGCTCTTTACAACGTGGGCATCAACATCAACATGATCTCCACTTCCGAGATCCGCATCACCGTTCTGGTGAAGAAGAAAGACGGCGAGAAAGCAATGAACGCCATCCACGAAGCTTTCTTTGGAAACGTAGACTGACCAATGGTAAAAAAGAAGCCGAAGTTTGATCCCTAAAACGGGAAAAAACTTCGGCTTTTCTTTTTTTAAAATTCCTGACTGTGTTCGTTGATAAGATCCCGGTAAAATTCCACCTCTGTCATGCTCATGTAGGGAGTGATCCAGAGAAAACCGATGCCGAGACTTACGACTCCGAGAAGAGCGATCCCGACAAAGCTGACCAAAAGGTAAAAATACCGGATTCGGTTGCCTTTCATGAGGTTTTTGCTCTGATACATGATCTCCCGGCAGGAAAGATACGGATTGTCCAGATAGAGCAGGAAGATCTGCGAGTAATCGAGGGTCATCCGGAGAATCAGGAAAAAGCTCACGATCAGGAGCAGCACCATAATGATCCTTGAAATCAGAAGCTGGTAAAACAGTGCGAAGATGATGAGACCTCCCAAAAACGGAAGCATGCAGGCCAGGGTCAAAAGGAACAGTCTTACCGCCAGCAGGATCACATGATCCGGCATTGTCTGGAAGGGATAGATGAGATCCTTCAGCTCGGCTTTTTTTCCACGGGCCATATTGAGGAGCAGATACTGATATCCGGTCTGCAGAAGGGTGGAAAAGATCGCCGCGATCAGCATCGTCAGGTAGGAGATCAGCACCCCTGCCGTGTTCTTTGGAACCACAAGACTGATGAGCCCTTCCAGGGTCATGATCGCCGCCGTCGTCAGAATCGACGCCCCGATGGGCAGTCCGTAATGCCCCAGCAGCGTCCCCCGCGCCCGGGCTTTTAACTGGTTGGAGGTTTCCTTTATCATAAACAGTACTCCATTTCTTTATTTTTTCGCGTGATGGTATCAGTATAACACATGTGGGGAAAAAATCAATGGAAGGAGAGCCCGGGAGGGCTGAAAAAACATCAACCTTGTGGGAATCGGGAAGCGGTGCTATGCTTTTGTCATAAGAACACGAGGAAAATCAAGGAAATCTGCAGATCCCGGATCACTCATGAACAACAATCAAGGAGGATTTGATATGAAAAAAAGAACAATGATCGTAAGAGCACTCTGTGCATCTATGGTGATGTCCATGCTGGGCGGATTTGCAGTACAGGCAGACGAGGGCGAAAAGGTAGTCATCAACTTTTATGAGCATTCCGATTCTGATGTAATCGCAGAGGATCTGGTAGAGGCCTACAATGCTTCTCAGGACAAAGTAGAAGTAAAACTGTCCCTGATTTCTAATGATGACTATGACGATAAGGTAAAGGTTAGGCAGGCCTGGATTATCCGCTGGATCTGACCTGGGATCAGTACGCAGACCTCTGCAAACAGGTAGCCGTTGACGGCAAGCAGGGCGGCTTACGCCTTTGCCAAGCTGAAATTTCCGGGCCGGGATAAGATTTTTCTCTGCTATCTCAGCACGATGATGATTCCCTGGTATGTGATTCTGATCCCGCAGTTTTTTATCATGCAGAAGCTCCATCTCTATGATACCCACTGGTCCCTGATCCTGACCGGCGCTTTCAATGTATTCGGCGTTTTTCTGCTCCGCCAGAATATGCTGAGTATTCCGGACAGCCTGGCTGAGGCGGCGAAGATCGATGGTTGCGGCCCCTGGGGAATCTATGTTAAAATTATCTTACCCTTATGTAAAACCAGCCTTGCGACGCTGGTTGTACTGACCTTCAACTCTGTGTGGAACGATTACATGGGCCCGATGATTTATCTCGATACGGACAGCAAGAAGACGATTCAGCTGGGGCTTGCTACTTTCCGGAGACAGTTTGATACGGATTACGGCGCCATCATGGCAGGCACCACCTTATCCCTGATTCCGGTGGTCATCCTGTATGCGGTAGCACAGAAATACATTGTAGAAGGAATCGCTTATGCGGGTGTGAAAGGATAAGCTTATGAAAAAACAAAAATTTGCAAAAATTCAGGAAGTTTTGACAGAAATGGCAGAATCCGGCGGGGCCGCGGGCGGAAACTGCCTGATCTTCCGTCATGGAGAAGAGTGCTGCTATTATGAGGCCGGATATGCGGACCTGGAGAAAAGGATTCCGATAAAAAGAGATACGATTTTCCGCCTGTATTCCATGACAAAACCGATGACGGCCGTGGGAGCAATGCTTCTGGTGCAGGATGGAAAGCTGGACCTTCTGGCTCCGGTTTCACGTTTTCTTCCGTCCTTTGGAAATCCGCAGGTCAGTGAAAACGGTAAGCTTCGGCCTGCCTTACGGGAAATTCAGGTCCGTGATCTTTTAAATATGACCTCTGGCTGCAGCTACAACGGAGATGCCAACCAGACGGAGGTCGAGACCACCAGCCTGATCGAGGAGATCAAGTCCCGGATGGATGGAGAGAATCCGCTGAGTACCCGGGAGATTGCAGAGAGACTGGGAAAAATTCCCTTGGCCTTTGATCCCGGAACGACGTTTCGCTATGGAATGTCGGCGGATATTCTGGGGGCTGTGATAGAAGTGGTTTCCGGAAAACGGTTTGGAGAATTTTTAAAGGAGCGGATCTTTGAGCCGCTTGGCATGGTGGATACGGGATTTTTTGTGCCGCCGGAGAAGCAGAGCCGTCTGGCTCAGACCTACGAGCAGCAGAAAGACGGGCTTTACCTTTACACCGGCTGCCATCTGGGAATTTCGAGCCGGATGGAACGTGAGCCGGCCTATGAAGCCGGGGGAGCCGGGCTGGTGACGACGGTCGACGACTGGCTGAAATTCTGCCGGATGCTGCTGAACAAGGGAACGCTGGACGGTGTGAGGATTCTCACAGAGCCGATGGTGGATTTTCTCGCAGAAGGAGTGATCACAGAGGAGCAGCGAAAAGGAATGCGGGGCTGGGAAGAGCTGGCAGGCTATTCCTACGGAAACCTGATGCGGAAGCTGACGGAGCCGGAGCATGCGGCAACCCTTGGAAGCTATGGAGAGTACGGCTGGGATGGCTGGCTCGGTCCCTATATGTCGGTAGCTCCCGGGAAGGATCTCATCATTCTTGTGATGGAACAGCTGACCGGCGCCGGGACTTCCACCTATACGCGGCGAATCCGCAATATCGTGTATTCCGAGATCTGATATCGGTAAAATGGGGGAGAGCTTATGAAGAAACAGATCCGTCTGACTTTTGCGGCGGCTGTTCTGGCAGGAGGAAGAGTTTTATGCAAAAGAGATCGTAAAAGCGTTCAATGCCTCGCAGGTTGATATCCGGGTGAACTTACATATTCTGGACAAAGAGAGCTATGACAGCGAGATTACCGAGCGGATCCGGGCGGGCGAGAAGGTCGATGTCTTTGATATCCGTGGGATTTCCACCTTATGCGATTATCAGTCTCAGGAGCTTCTTCTGGATCTGACCTGTCAGGGCTACACGAGAAGCGAAATCTGCCGTTTGCGCTGCGTGGAGCTTTCCACAGTGAAAAACCAGATCCGCAACATTCTGAAAAAATTTGAGATGGAATCCATGAGCGAGGTGGCCGCCTGCATCAACGGCCTGGGGATCATCGATTATCTCCATATGAAAAACGCCGATCATAAGAAAAAATAGGTTAGAAGAAAGGAGCGCGGCCGCCATGTTAAACTTAAACTTTCCCTGCCTCTTCCACCTTGTCACCGGCTACTACTGCCCCGGCTGCGGCGGAACCCGAGCAATAGCGTCCCTTCTTCACGGCCAGCTTTTCCGCTCCTTTCTTTACCACCCGGTCATTCTCTATACGGCGTTTCTTCTCCTCCGGGGCCTCGTTTTTTCAATCCTGGAGTTCGCAAAAAGCGGTCGCTTTTCCTGGACCTGGAGCGGCAAACTGAAAAAATACGACATTTTCTGGCTCATCTTCCTCACGATGGCCCATTTCCTGATCCTCAACGCCTTAAAAGCCTTTTTCGACCTGGACCTTCTGGAGCAGATATAAAAAATCCCCTGCCTTCCTTGCAAAAAAACAAGGAGCAGGGGATTATGTCTGCTTAAACTGCCGGTCCCGGAGTGGTGGAAGAATTCTGTCCGCCGTAAGGACTGGAGCCGTAAGGATAACTTCCATAGGGAGAACTGCCGCTGTATGGATCGCTGCCATAAGGCGTGTCATCGATGTAGGGAATTTCGGTTTCCGGCGTCTGCTGTTCGCCGTCAGAGGAATTTCCTTTGTCGTCGCCGAAGAAATCCTTCAGGATATTGCTCTCGCCGTCTTCCTCCGCTTCTGTTTCACTTCCGGAATAGTAATAATCCATATAATCTTTCATTCTCTGCTGGAATTCAGAAGAAGAGAAGAGATCTCTGTAATGGTAGAGCGTGTAGGAGGTCAGTCCGACAGTCAGGACAAGGCCGGCGGCGGAGATGCAGAGGCCGGTTTTGGCCCGGTTGGACATATGCTCCTTCCGGCCTCGTGAGAGGAGCGCCAGAAGAATGCCGACGGCGGCGCAGGGAATCGAGAGATAGAAGCAGGTGCTTCCCACCAGGGCCAGGATGCCGAGGATGATCGCAGCCGTCTCCATGCCGCTGTGGGCAGGTTCCGGGTCGAGAGGCTCCGGATTCGGATTGTAATCATAATTGTAATCGTTCATAAAGAATCCTCATATTTTCTGCAAGATAGGTAATACTGTTCTCTATTGTACCCCAAACCCCTCGTCTCTTCAAGGGGAAAATCCTTTAAGAACTTTACAATCCCACGCATTGCGTGGTAAAATGAGCCGTGAATCCGATTGACTAAAATATTTAGAGGTGTAACAAAATGGAAATCAATAAACAACTGGCAAAGGAACTGGAGGTTCAGGAGTGGCAGGTAGACGCCGCCGTGAAACTCATCGACGAGGGAAACACGATTCCCTTCATCTCCCGTTACCGGAAAGAGGCCACCGGTTCCCTGAACGACGAGGTTTTAAGAAAACTTTTTGAACGGCTGACCTATCTCCGGAATCTGGAGGAGAAAAAGCAGCAGGTTCTTTCTGTGATAGAAGAGCAGGGCAAGCTGACACCGGAGCTGAAAAAGCAGATCCTGGCAGCAGAGACTCTTGTGGTGGTGGACGATCTCTACCGCCCCTATCGTCCGAAACGGCGGACCAGAGCGACGATCGCGAAGGAAAAAGGTCTGGAGCCCCTGGCAAATCTCATCCGCCTGCAGCTGACAAAACGTCCGCTGGAGGAAGATGCCAAAGCTTTTCTTTCTGAGGAAAAAGAAGTCCTTACGGTGGAGGATGCCTTGAACGGAGCCAGAGATATTCTGGCAGAGGCCATCTCCGACGAGGCTGATTACCGGATCCATATCCGTGACCTCACAATGAAAGAAGGAACGCTCATTTCCACGGCGCGGGACGAGAAAGCCCAGTCCGTCTATGAGAATTACTACAGCTACGAAGAGCCTGTATCCAAAGTGGCAGGTCACCGGATCCTGGCGATCAACCGTGGTGAAAAGGAGAAATTCCTGACCGTAAAGGTGGGCGCTCCCGAGGAGCGAATCCTCCGTTATCTGGAAAAAATGGTGATCTCCAATGAAAATCCCCACACCACACCTGTGTTAAAAGAGGTCATCGCTGACAGCTACGGTCGTCTGATCGCCCCGGCTATTGAGCGTGAGATCCGCAATGTTCTGACGGAGAAGGCGGAGGACGGCGCCATCACGGTCTTCGGTAAAAACCTGACCCAGCTTCTGATGCAGCCACCAATCGCAGGCCAGGTGGTCCTTGGCTGGGACCCGGCTTTCCGTACTGGCTGTAAGCTGGCTGTTGTGGATGCCACAGGAAAAGTGCTGGACACCACGGTCATTTACCCCACAGCTCCCACGACGGAGAAGAAAATCCACGATGCCAAGGAGACACTGAAAAAGCTCATTTCCAAATATCATGTGACCCTGTTCTCCGTGGGAAACGGAACCGCTTCCCGCGAATCCGAGCAGATCATCGTGGAGCTTTTAAAGGAGATCCCGGAGAAAGTTCAGTATGTCATCGTCAACGAGGCAGGAGCTTCCGTTTATTCCGCCAGCGCCCTGGCAACCGAGGAGTTCCCGAATTTTGACGTGGGACAGAGAAGTGCCGCTTCTATTGCGCGCCGTCTTCAGGACCCGCTGGCAGAACTCGTAAAAATCGATCCGAAATCCATCGGTGTGGGTCAGTATCAGCACGACTGCAACCAGAAAAAGCTGGGTGAGACCCTGACCGGTGTGGTGGAAGACTGCGTAAATAAGGTTGGCGTGGACTTAAATACTGCTTCTGCTTCCCTTCTGGGTTATGTTTCCGGCATCAGCAAGGCCATCGCGAAGAACATTGTCGCATACCGTGAGGAAAACGGCCGCTTCGGAACGAGAAAAGAGCTTCTCAAAGTTGCCAAGCTGGGTCCGAAAGCCTACGAGCAGTGTGCCGGTTTCCTTCGGATCCCGGGCGGGGAGAATCTCCTGGACAACACCGGCGTTCATCCCGAATCCTACGAGGCGGCAGAGAAGCTGCTGAAGAGCCTCGGCTACAGCGAAGAGGATGTGAAGGCCGGAAATCTCAAGGATCTTGGCCGGAAAATCAGAGATTATAAGAAAACGGCAGAGATGCTTGGCATCGGCGAACCCACTCTCCGCGACATCGTCAAAGAGCTGGAGAAACCGGGCCGCGATCCCCGTGACGAGATGCCCCGCCCAATCCTCAGAAGTGACGTGATGGATATGAAGGACCTGAAGCCGGGCATGATCTTAAAAGGCACGGTCCGCAACGTCATCGACTTCGGCGCTTTCGTGGATATCGGCGTCCATCAGGACGGTCTGGTACACATTTCCCAGATGAGCAGCAAGAAGTTCGTCAAACATCCGCTGGATGTGGTGAGCGTCGGCGATATCGTGGATGTAAAAGTGCTGGATGTGGATCTGAACAAGAAACGAATCTCTCTTTCTATGAAGCTGGGTGAGGAAAAACGATGAGTGAAAAGCCTTATTGGGAGGGAAAAGAGTATTCCTTCGTCTGTCATAAAGAATGTGAATACTTTCCCTGCCATAAAACCAACGATCCGGACAATTTCAACTGTCTTTTCTGCTACTGTCCCCTTTACGCCCTGGGAGACGCCTGCGGCGGAAACTTCCGCTTCACGGAAAAAGGCGTCAAAGACTGCACGAACTGCCTCCTTCCCCATGTGCGGAAAAATTATGGCTATGTGACGGGAAAATACAGCGAGATCATGGAAGTGGCCGGGAAGAACAGGAAGGAAAACCGGGAGCTGATCCAGGAAACGGCAGAAGAGCTGAAAACCCTGACAGAGGAAAGTCTCACGGAGGCCTCCGACGAGAACCAGAAGGAGCGTCTGGAAAAAATCCAGAAGCTGACCAGAGAGCTCCTGCGCGTGAGCGGAGCAGAAAAATAAAACGGAACGGGGAGTAGGATATGCTGACATTTATGAAGCTCTGCTGTCTTGTTATTATGGAAGCCTTCGCGGCAGTGATCTTTCTGGAAGGGATCCTTCAGTGGAAACAGAAAGAGCCGGTGCGTTTCTGGTCGGAAGAGCAGGCAGCGGAGGAAAACTCTGTGAAAAATGTGAAAATCTATAACCGGATTCATGGGTCGCTGTGGATGATTTTAGGCGGCGTCTCCATGATCTCCCTGATCGTCAATTATCTGACGGGAGCAGCGCATACCGGCTTTACGGTTCTCTGCGGGATCGTGGTCATGTTTGTGATCCATCAGATTACAGGGAAAATATTACGGCGGGCCTGATGGCCCGCCGCTTTCGTTTTTATTTGCTTTTTTTCATCTGGATTCCATGCTGTTTTCGAAACTCCTCAATCGTGGCCATGCCCGGCCCGGATACGGGACGGATCCATTTTCCGGAGTAGAGATGCCGCTGCATGAGGATGTACCGGATGGGCTCATCGATGTAGCAGAAAGCAAACACCAGAAGGAAGGGCGCGTGGAAATAGAAGTTGGAGAGATACACGAAGGGAAGCACCATGAGGTACATAAACGTGATCTCGAGGATGGAACCGAAAGCCGCGTCGCCCGCGGAACGGTAAGTGTCATTCTGGGCCCAGTTTCCCATACGGATGATGGCAGCGACACTGTAAATGATCAGCATGCCGGTACCGATCCGGTAGGATTCCCCGGAAAGCCCCAGGGTGTGGAGGAGCGGGTTGTGGACCAGCAAAAGGACGAGACAGGCCACGCCGATGATGCCGCTGCAGAGGTAGACGAGTCGTTTCGCTCTCTGGAAAGCTGTCTCGTGATTTCCGGCCCCAACTTCCTTTCCGACGAGAACGGAGGCCGCATTGGAAAAGCCGCTGAAGAAGGCAATGACCAGACCCTCCATGGTACGGAAGACCGCCACGGCGGCGATGGCCTGCTCGGTCTGGCGTCCCAGCACGACGTTGATCAGCATGTTTCCCACACCGATGAGCACCTCATTGCAGATGATGGGGAAACATTTTTCAAGATACTGGGCAACAGCGGAGCGGGTCCAGCGGAAATGCTTGGAAAATTCCAGTACATAGGGAATCTTTTTATAAAGAACAAAGCTGATCAGAACCAGAAGGTTTACGATGCCTGCGAGAACGGTTCCCACAGCGGCGCCGGAAGCGCCCATCTTCGGCAGTCCGCATTTTCCAAAGATGAAAAGATAGTTGAAAAAGCAGTTTGCCACGACGGAGGCGATGCCGCCGTAGAGCGGAATCCGCACCTGTTCGATGGAGCGGAGCAGGGCGCTCATGGCCATGGCTAGGATCTGGAGCGGATAGGCGAAGCCGACGATCCGGAGATAGGAAATACCGATGGCCTGGATCTCCGCCTTGTCTGTGTAGACGCCCATGACAAACTCCGGCGCACAGATGGCGAGAGCCGCGAAGACGAGGCCGACCGTCATCATGAAGAGCAGAGTCATGCCGTAGGAACGGGTGATGCCCTCGTCATCCTTTGCTCCCCAGTACTGAGCAAAGAAGAGCATGCCGCCGCCGATGAAGCCCCAGTAGCCGGAAAACATGAGGCTTGAGAACTGGGCGCAGAGCCCGATGGCTCCCACAGCTTTCTCTCCGATAGATGCCAGCATGATGGTGTCCACCATACTTCCGGTGGTGGTCAGGAGGTTCTGCAGGGCTACGGGAACGGCGATGATGGCGATGTGCTTCAGAAAGTAGCCCCAGTCAAATTTCTCTTGTTTCATTGGTAAAATCCTCCAAAAATAAAAGTGTGTGAAAATTACAAAGTCATCCAATTCTATCACAGAGTTCGCTTTCGCTGCTATAGCTGTTCTGCTGAAAAAAACACGGTTTTTTCGGCTTTCTGGATAAAGACAAAAGTCCGAAAACGTCCGCTTTACAGAAACAGAAAAAAAGCTTATACTGAGGACAGCATTAACTACTATTGGAGAAGGAGTATACCAAAGAACATGAAGTACGATTTTACGACAATCTACGACCGTCACGGCAAGGATGCCCTGGCAGTTGATAATATGGGAGACGGTCAGGCGCCGGATCTTCCGAAGGAAGGCTTTGACGCGATTCCGATGTGGGTGGCAGATATGAACTTTGCCACGGTTCCCACGGTGCAGGAGGCGCTGACAGAGCGTATCAAACATCCGCTTTTCGGTTATTTCCCGCCCTCAGAGGAATATTTTGATTCCATCATCCGCTGGCAGACGAAAAGGAACGGAGTTATCGGCCTTAGCAAAGAGCACATCGGCTATGAGAACGGCGTACTCGGCGGCGTGATCTCCGCGCTTGGTGCTTTTGCGATTCCGGGGGACAGTGTACTGCTTCACAGTCCGACCTATGTTGGTTTTACACGCTGCATCATTGACAGCGGTTTCCATATCGTACACAGCCCGCTGAAGAAAGATGAAAACGGCGTATGGCGCATGGATTATGAGGATATGGACGCAAAACTGAAGGCAAATAAGATCCATGTGGCAGTTTTCTGCAGCCCGCACAATCCCTGTGGCCGTGTCTGGGAAAAATGGGAGATCGAGAAAGCCATGGAAGTCTATAAAGCGAATGACTGCGTGGTGATCTCCGATGAGATCTGGTCTGACCTGATCCTTCCCGGAAACCATCATACGCCGACGCAGAGCGTCAGCGAGGATGCCAGAAACCGTACGATTGCTTTTTATGCGCCGAGCAAGACCTTCAACCTGGCCGGACTGGTGGGAAGTTATCATATCGTTTATAATCAATATCTCCGGGATCGCCTGATCTCCAAGGCTGAGAAAACAGAGTACAATTCCATGAACGTTCTTTCCATGCATGCCCTTATCGGTGCTTACCGGCCGGAAGGCTATGAGTGGGTGGACGAGCTCTGTCAGGTCATTGACGGAAACATGGAGTTCGCCTGCAATTATATCAGAGAACACTTTGAGGGCGTCCGTGTGAGCCGTCCCCAGGGAACCTACATGCTTTTCGTGGATTTTGAAGGCTGGTGCCAAAAGACCGGAAGAAGTATGGATCAGCTGATCAAGGCCGGCTGGGATGTCGGTGTGGCATGGCAGGATGGCAGACCCTTCCATGGCGAGTACAGCATCCGCATCAACCTGGCCCTGCCCCTTACGAAAGTGCAGGAAGCCTTTGGCCGCCTGAACAAATACGTCATCAACGCATAAAGAAAACGAAGAGAAAGACAGACTGGAACACAAAAATCCAGCCTGTCTTTTTTTGCTTGCATTTTTCGTCAAGTAGGTATACAATACAACAAATAAGTATCAGCACTCAACTTAAATGAGTGCTAACAAAAGAAGGAGGAGTGACAAATGATGTTTACAATGCCGGTTTATGATATGATGCTGCTTCCGGGTGTAACGTTTTATTTCAAGAAAGATATTTTTCAGCAGATGGGCAATCAGGACGCCAAAGCCGGAGACGATGTCCTTTTCCTGATGCAGAGAACGGACAAAGACAGGAAAGACCTGACGCCGGAGGATTTTTATCCCGTTGGTGTCTCCGGAAAACTGGATTCCGTCGACAATGAGGGCAATATCCGGATTCGCACGGTGGCGAGAGTGGATCTATCCGATCTCGAGATGGCGGAGGACGGCATTCTGGCCAACGCGAGCATCCGGCCCGACACGGAGGATATCACCCCCGAGGAGGAGAAAGCGATTTTCGACCGGGTAAAAAATGTCCTTTTAAATTATATCAGCCAGTTCCAGTGGGGCGTGCTGGCGCGAAACTATGTGCTGCACTGGAAGAATCTGGAGGAGACCCTCTGCGCGGTCTCCGGTTACATCCATATCCCCTGGGAGGATAAATACCGGATCATCGAGACCGATTCCAGAAAGGAACGCTGCGAGCTCATCGAAAAAGCCATCCGGGAGGCCATCGAGGTCAACCGCGTGGGCGTGGAGGCAGAAAATGCCCAGAAGGAAAACAACGAGCGCCTTTACCGCGAGGCAGCCCTGAAAAAACAGATCGAGCTTCTGCAGCAGGAGCTCGACGATATGCATCCGGAAAATATCTCCGACGTGCGCCGGTTTGAGCAGAAAATAGAGGCCTCCGGCATGGGAGAGGAGGCGCGCAAAGAGGCGGACAAAGTCCTGAACCGCATGAAACAGGAAGGCCAGGACGGCCATGAGTACGGCATGCTCTACGATTATCTGGAGTTCGTCACCTCCCTTTCCTGGAAGCCGGAACCCGCCGCCGCGATTGATCTGAAGGAGGCCGAGAAAATCCTGGACGAGGATCATTACGGCCTTTCCAAGGTAAAGGAGCGTATCATCCAGCAGCTGGCTGTCATGGCTCTGAATAAGAAACAGTCCGGTTCCGTCCTGCTCTTTGTGGGAGCGCCGGGTACGGGTAAGACCAGCATCGGCCAGAGCATCGCGAGGGCTCTCGGAAGAAAATATGTCCGGATCAGCCTTGGCGGCGTCCGGGATGAGGCGGAGATCCGCGGCCACAGAAGAACCTATATCGGAGCCATGCCGGGCCGTATCATGCAGGGAATGCAGCGGGCAGGCGTCATGAATCCCGTCATGGTTCTGGATGAGGTGGATAAGCTTTCCAAGGATTATTCCGGAGATCCCGCGAGCGCCCTTCTGGAGGTGCTGGACCCGGAGCAGAACAATACCTTTGCAGACCACTATATGAATGTGCCCTACGATCTCTCCAATGTGCTCTTTGTCTGCACGGCCAACTCTGTGGACACGATCCCGGAGCCGCTCCTGAATCGTATGGAAGTGATCCAGTTCCCGGGCTACACGGCTGTGGAAAAATTCCAGATCGCGAAACGCCATCTTCTTCCCGCCGCCATGAAAAACGCCGGAATCAAAGCCCAGAATCTCAAAGTCACGGACGGAGCCATCAAACGCCTGATCAGCGGCTATACGGCGGAAGCCGGTGTCCGTGGCCTGAAAAAACAGCTGGACGTTCTCTGCCGGAGCGCGGCAGTGAAGCTGGTCAAAGGCGAACAGAAGAGCATTTCTGTGAGCGAAAAACGGCTGCCCCAGTTTCTCGGTCATCATGAGATCCGTCACGAACATGTCCTGGCTAACAAGGAGCCCGGCGTCATCACTGGTCTTGCCTGGACGGCGGCAGGCGGAGAGATTCTCTTCATTGAGACCTCCCTGGCTCCCGGAAAAGGCAACCTTATCATCACCGGCCAGTTGGGCGATGTGATGAAGGAGTCCGCGCGAATTGCGTTAAGCCTAGTGAAACATATGTACCCCGAGGAAGCGGCGAAGCTTGAGGACCACGATCTTCACATCCATGTGCCCGCCGGAGCCGTTCCGAAAGACGGCCCCTCTGCCGGTATCACCCTCACGACGGCTCTCGCCTCCCTTCTCACCGGCAAGTCCGTGAGCCCGGAGTACGCCATGACCGGCGAGGTCTCCCTGACGGGCCGGGTCATGCCCATCGGCGGCCTGCCCGAAAAACTCATGGCCGCAGAGCGCGCCGGCGTGAAAACGGTCTTCATACCGAAAGAAAATGAGGAAGACCTTGAGGAAGTGGCAAAAGAAGTCAGAGAGAAACTGACGATCCTTCCGGTGGAGAAAGTCACCGACGTGCTGGAAAAAGTATTGCAGTAAATCAGCGGGTTTCGAATATTTGGAGGTGCTGTGTGCCAGTGGCACACGTTTAGCACCGACCGAAGCGGAGCGGAGACCTTGCGGAAGCTGCGTAGCAGCGTATTAAGAAAGTTCCTTCATTTTTTATTCTTGAAACACAGAACGACCCCAAAAAGGTCACAGATGTTTCTTAAGATGGATAAAAAGAAATGAAAGGAGCTTTTTTAATGATGATGAGGAGAAAAAAATGGGGTTCATTGGCAGCAATGCTGTTTCTGGCGGTAGCCTTTGGAGCAGGTTCGATGCTGCGCTGAGTATTGAATCTCTTCCGGAAGGCTGGGACGGATATTTCATCGGAAACAGCAGTGAGATCAGCAAAGTACATATCAACAAAGAGGGTTCGGTGGGGTATTGTCTTCTGGAAGAGTATTTTTTCGGGAAAAAGCTTGAAATCTGAAAAGAGCAGGTATATAATAGTCCCGAACAGAAAAAAGATTCTTCGGGGCGAGGTGCAATTCCTCACCGGCGGTAAAGTCCGCGACCCGCGATGAGCGGCTGATTTGGTGCGATTCCAAAACCGACAGTACAGTCTGGATGAGAGAAGAATGCTGCAGAAGTTGCTGTATGTGTATGAGTCCCGGGTATCTTTATGATACCCGGTTTCTTTTTTTCAGCGAGCCTGCAGCGATAGCGGAGACTCTCTTTTCTGAAATACGGGTTCGCCCGAAAGAGAAAAGGAGACAATGAAATGAGTTCCAACACAGCAGCAAAAACACCTGCAAACACTACCACGAAAACCCGGATGATGGTCCAGATCGCCATGCTCACAGCCGTGGCGGAGGTTCTGATGCTTTTTGATTTCCCCCTTCCCTTTGCTCCGTCCTTCTACAAGATCGACTTAAGCGAGGTGCCCATTCTCATCGGCTGTTTTGCGATGGGACCGGCAGCGGGCATCATCATTGAAGCCATGAAGATCCTCTTAAACTTCATCATCAGCGGAACCGTGACCGCAGGCGTTGGCGAGCTGGCCAATTTTGCCATCGGCTGTTCCATGGTGCTTCCCGCAGGCCTGATCTATCGTTATCACAAGACCAGAAAAAATGCAGTCCTCGGAATGGCGGCAGGAACCCTGGTTATGGCATCCATCGGCGGTCTTTTAAATGCTTTCGTTCTTCTTCCCGCCTATGCGGCTCTCTTCGGAGGAATGGATGCCATCATCGGAATGGGAACTGCCGTCAATAAAAACATCACAAGCGTTCAGAGCTTCGTGCTTCTGTCCGTTGTACCCTTCAACCTCGTAAAAGGCGTGATCGTATCCCTGGTGACTTTCCTTCTCTACAAGCATGTGAGCCGGGTACTGATCCACAACGCATAAAGGAGAAAACATGCCGGAAATCAAACAGGCGACAAGAAAAACAGAAAATCCATACGTTAATCTCTACGAGCTGGAGACGAAAGACCGGGTGGGTCATGATAAACATTATTATGTGGCTTCTAGGGCAAAGACCGCCGAAGATTTAAAGCTCTCCACCCACAATGAGAAGCCGGACGGCGTCATCATCTACGGTCTTACGCCGGAAAAAGACAAAGTCCTTCTGGTGCGCCAGTACCGCTACAGTCTGGATGAGTACATATACGAGTTTCCGGCAGGCCTTGTGGATCCCGGGGAAAATTTCCGCCAGGCTGCAGCCCGGGAGGTAAAAGAGGAGACGGGCCTTACGCTTAGTCCCCTTACCCTCGAAAATGGCTACGAACGCCCCTTCTTTACGACCGTCGGAATGACGGATGAGTGTTGCGCCACGGTTTTCGGCTATGTGAGCGGAAATTTAACCAGCGAGGGAGAGGAAGACACCGAGGACATTGAAGCCTTTCTCGTTGACAGGGAAGAGGCGAAACGCATCCTGAAAGAAGAGCGGGTGGCCATCATGTGCGCCTACATGCTTATGCATTTTGTGGCGGATGAAGATCCCTTTGCGTTCCTGAAATGAGAAAAAGAATCCTGCTTGCAGGGTTCTTTTTTTATGGGGTGCGGTTGACAAAGAAAGTTCAGATGAGGTATTCTTTAACCGTATCAATTAGGAGAAATCCCAAGAAAGGTGAAAATATATGGTGATTGAGACAAGAAGTCCCGAAGAAACCTTTGCCCTCGGTGAAAAACTGGGCCGAGAGGCGAAGCCGGGACAGATTTATACACTGAACGGCGACCTCGGCACGGGAAAAACCGTTTTTACCCAGGGCTTTGCCTCCGGACTTGGCATCACAGAGCCGGTAAACAGCCCAACCTTCACGATCCTTCAGGTCTATGAGGAAGGCCGCATGCCATTTTGTCATTTTGATGTGTACCGCATCGGCGATGTGGAGGAGATGGACGAGATCGGCTATGAGGACTGCTTTTACGGCGAGGGCGTCTGCCTCATTGAGTGGGCGGAGCTGATCGAAGAGATCCTGCCGGAAAAGGTCATCGTTGTGACCATCGAAAAAGACCTGGAGCAGGGCTTTGACTACAGAAAAATCACCCTCGAAGGCTTGCCTGAGACCGGTACTCTGTAGTATAATTTTTGTGATTTTTAGATAGAAAGAGGAAACTTTTCATGAAGATTTTAGCTCTTGACAGTTCCGGCCTTGTGGCCTCCGTGGCAGTCGTCGAGGACGAAAAACTGCTGGCGGAATATACTGTGAATTATAAGAAAACCCATTCTCAGACCCTGCTTCCGATGCTGGATGAGATTGGAAAAATGATAGACCTGGATCTCTCCACTATCGACGCGATTGCGGTGGCGGCAGGACCGGGTTCCTTTACGGGCCTTCGGATCGGCTCAGCTACGGCAAAAGGCCTGGGCCTTGCCCTCGATAAGCCCCTGATTGCGGTTCCAACCGTGGATGCTCTGGCCTACAACCTTTACGGTACGGACAAGCTGGTCTGCCCCATCATGGATGCCAGACGAAGCCAGGTTTACACCGGCGTTTACGCTTTCGACGATCGGACCCTCAAAGTCTTAAAGCCCCAGATGGCCATTTCTGTGGAGGAGCTTACGAACCTGCTGAACGGGATGGGCCGGGAGGTTCTTTTCCTGGGGGACGGCGTGCCGGTTTACCAGACGCTCATCGATGAAAAAATGAAAGTGCCCTACCACTATGTTCCGGCCCACCTGAATAAACAGCGGGCGGCAGCTGTGGCAGCTTTAGGCGAGATTTATTTCCGGGAAGGAAAGATCGAGCATGCCAGAGACCATCAGCCGGATTACTTAAGGCTTTCCCAAGCAGAACGGGAGCGGGCGGAAGCGGAAAAACAGGCAGCGGAGCAAAAGACATGCTGACCCTTCACCCCATGAAAGAAAAAGACCTGCCCCAGGTGGCGGCCATCGAGGCCTCTATTTTTTCTCAGCCCTGGAGCGAAAAGGGCTTCCTTGATGCCCTTCACCAGAAGGCGGCCTTCTATCTGGTGGCAGCGGAAGAAGAGAAAATCCTGGGTTACTGCGGCTTTTATCAGTCTTTTGATGAGGCGGATATCACGAACGTGGCAGTCCGGGAGAGCGAGCGGGGCAGAGGCATGGCCCGGGCCATGCTGACGGAACTTTTAAAAGAAGGAAAAAACAGAGGCGTCGCTCATTTTACGCTGGAAGTCCGGGTGAGCAACGCGCCTGCCATCCATCTTTACGAAAAATTAGGCTTTACCTCGGCGGGCATTCGCAAAAATTTTTATGATTGTCCCAAAGAGGATGCCATGATCATGTGGCGCCATGAGGCGCTGGATTGAATTTCCACTGTACGCAGCCGGTCTCTCTGCTATAATAGGGCAGAAGACGAAAGGGAGGATACCGATGAAAAAAGGACATGTAATCTACTGTAACCGCTGCGGCAGACGACTGGAAGGAACGGATCTGCTTCCCGGGGAGGAGGGGCTTCATATTGAGAAAAGCTGGGGCTATTTTTCTGGAAAAGACGGAGAAATCCACAGCTTTGACCTCTGTGAGTCCTGTTACGACCTGCTGGTGCAGGAGTTTAAGATCCCTCCGGAGAAAAAGGAGCAGACAACCCTGCTCTGACAGAAAATGAGGAGAGTATGAATAAATGCTTGATGTATGTTTACTGGGAAGCGGCGGAATGATGCCTCTTCCCTATCGGTGGCTCACCGCCCTGATGCTGAGATATAATGGCAGCAGTGTGCTGATCGACTGCGGAGAAGGCACACAGATTGCCATCAAGGAAAAAGGATGGAGCTTCAAGCCCATTGATGTGATCTGTTTTACCCATTACCACGGGGACCACATCAGCGGCCTGCCCGGTCTTCTTCTGACCATGGGAAATGCAGACCGCCAGGAGCCCCTGACCCTCATCGGTCCCAAAGGGCTGGAGCGGGTGGTAACGGCCCTCCGCGTCATCGCACCGGAGCTGCCCTTTGAGATTCGTTATAAAGAGATCCACGGTCCGGAGGAAACCTTTGAGATGGACGGTTATCGTCTGAAGGCCTTTCGGGTCAATCATAATGTGCTCTGCTACGGCTATACGATCGAGATCGACCGGGCAGGCCGTTTTGACGCGACGAGAGCGAAAAAGCAGGGAATCCCCCTGAAGCTCTGGAATCCGCTCCAGAAGGGCCAGACCATGGAATTTGAAGGGAAAATTTACACGCCGGATATGGTGCTCGGCCCTGCGAGAAGAGGGCTGAAACTTACTTATACCACGGACACGAGGCCCACGAAATCCATCGTGGAAAATGCGGCCGGCTCCGACCTTTTCATCTGTGAGGGCATGTACGGAGAGCCCGATAAGGAGAAAAAGGCCGTCGAGTACAAACATATGACATTCAAAGAAGCGGGCCGTCTGGCGAAGGAGGCCGAGGTGAAAGAGCTCTGGCTGACCCATTACAGCCCCTCTCTTACGCGGCCGGAAGAATTTATGGACAGCGTACGGAATATTTTCCCCAACGCCTGGCCGGGAAAAGACGGAAAATCCGTGGACCTTACTTTTGAGGAGGATTAAAACGTGGAAGAAAAAAAGGATATCGTGATTCTCGGAATCGAGAGTTCCTGTGATGAGACGGCTGCGTCCGTAGTCAGAAACGGCAGGGAAGTTCTGTCCAATGTGATCTCATCTCAGATTGCTCTCCATACGCTATACGGCGGCGTGGTTCCGGAGATCGCTTCCAGAAAACATATCGAAAAAATCAATGTGGTCATCGAGGAGGCCCTTGCGGAGGCTCATATGACCCTGGATGATATCGACGCCATTGGCGTCACCTATGGTCCGGGCCTTGTGGGCGCTCTTTTAGTGGGCGTTTCCGAGGCAAAAGCTATCGCCTATGCAAAAAATCTGCCTTTAATCGGCGTCCATCACATCGAAGGCCACATTTCAGCCAATTATATAGAAAACAAAGACCTCGAACCGCCCTTTGCCTGCCTGGTGGTGTCTGGTGGTCATACGCATCTGGTTATCGTAAAGGATTACGGCAAATATGAGATCGTCGGCCGGACCAGAGACGACGCGGCAGGAGAGGCCTTCGACAAGGTGGCCCGGGCCATCGGTCTCGGCTATCCCGGCGGCCCGAAGATTGATAAGGTTTCTAAAGAGGGAAATCCCAACGCCATCGCTTTTCCCCGGGCAAAAGTGGCAGATTCTGCCTATGATTTCAGCTTCAGCGGTCTGAAGTCCGCCGTTTTGAACTATCTCAACGGCTGCAAAATGAAAAATATTCCCATTGTCCAGGCAGACGTGGCGGCTTCCTTCCAGAAAGCGGTCGTCGATGTGCTGGTGGAGCATGCCATGCATGCGGTGGAAGAGTACGGCTTCAAGAAATTCGCCATTGCAGGCGGCGTGGCCTCCAACTCTGCCCTCCGTTCCGCTATGGAAGAAGCCTGCAAAAAGCGCGGGGTGGCCTTCTATCATCCCTCACCCATTCTCTGTACGGATAATGCGGCCATGATCGGAGCCGCCGCTTACTATGAATACCTGGCCGGCACCAGAAGCGGCTGGGATTTAAACGCAGTCCCGAACTTAAAGCTCGGAGAGCGTTAAAAAGGAGAAGCCTTATGAAAAACGTAGGAATCATCCTGGCAGCAGGCCGGGGAAAACGCATGCACTCAGTCGTGCAGAAACAGTATCTGCTCCTTCAGGGAAAGCCCGTCCTCTATTATTCCCTGAAGGCTTTTCAGGAATGTCCCTTTATCGATGAGATTATACTGGTGACGGGAGAAGAGGAGATTTCCTACTGTCAGGAAGAAATTATCAGAAAATTCAACCTGGATAAGGTGAAACAGATCGTTCCCGGGGGAAAAGAGCGCTATCATTCTGTATATGAAGGACTGAAAGCGGCCGGGGACTGCCATCTGGTCTTTATCCATGACGGAGCCAGACCCTTCGTGGATCAGGGAATCCTTGAGCGCACGAAGGAGGCGGCCGAAACCTATCAGGCTTGTGTGGCAGGTATGCCCGTAAAGGATACGATCAAACTCAGCGACGGCCATGGGACAGCAGTGGAGACCCCGCGGCGTGATCTGCTATGGATGATCCAGACACCCCAGGTTTTTGACTGCGCCCTGATCCGGGAAGCTTACCGGAAACTTATGGAGTCCGATGGGACGTTGGCGGTCACGGATGACGCCATGGTACTGGAGAGTATAGAGGGAAAAAAGGTTCGCCTGGTGGAGGGTTCCTACCGGAATATCAAGATCACGACGCCGGAGGATCTACTGGTAGCAGAGGCCTTTTTACAGTAGTTTTCACCATTGTAAAAACTTTTTTGAAAAAAAGTGAAATTTCCTGTTGACAAACGGAAGAAATGCTGGTATCATACCAAATGTGCCGATGAGGAAACAACAAACGGCGCTGACCTGGAGAGGTATCGAAGTGGTCATAACGAGGCGGTCTTGAAAACCGTTTGTCCGCAAGGGCGCGTGGGTTCGAATCCCACCCTCTCCGCTCAACGGACAAATTTCCGATAGATAATTTGATAAAGCACTACTTTTAGTAAGTAGGGCGACTTGGAGAAGTACCCAAGCTGGCCGAAGGGGCTCCCCTGGAAAGGGAGTAGGTCGTTAATAGCGGCGCAAGGGTTCAAATCCCTTCTTCTCCGTTTCACAGAAAATTGATTCAAAAAACTTAAAAAAAGTTCTTGACAGATTCGAACTTCTGTGATATCATCTAAAAGCTGTCGAAACAACGACAGAAAAGATAAGAACCTTGATAACTGAACAGTGACATATCCTTGAAAGTTCAAAAGAATATAGTTCTTAAAGAACAAAACCAAAGTAAATTTAACGGGATAAGAATTTTAGCCAAGCTAAATTTTGATC